>CAZLZZ010000050.1:0-19415 GCA_964564165.1 uncultured Alcanivoracaceae bacterium
GCAGAAACTTATTATGACGCGCAAGAGCACATTGAAATAGTCGATCTTAAAAACAATAAATCTTATGTGATTTTCAACGGCACCAATGGCGTTGATGTTACTATCGCTGGTATTCAATGGATAGATGAAAACTCAATAATTGTTCGATTTAATATATTAAAAGAACAAATAAACCATTCAATATTTAAAGTGATACACTTAAAATTTGGCAACACAATATCTGTGGAATCTACATACCAATTTGAAAAAAGAGGGTTTGTTGTTGATAACTTGCCTAGATCAGAAAATAAAATCTATTTTGCGCATATTCTAAACTCAAAGAAGTATTCTTCAGGTGTATATAAAGTTGACTTAACCAGTAAAAAATCAGCATTATCTGGTTTATTTCTTGTAAACAAGATAGCTCCAAATATTAGCAAACCTTTTTATTGGCTAGTAGGCGAGAATAAAAATATTGGGCTTATCTTATCAAAAATTGGAAAAAAAGTTCATTATTGGATTTTAAAAGATAGGCAGTGGGTTAAAATTACTTCCGTTGAAGAAGACTCTGACGATATTGCTTATCCATTGGCAGTGAACTCTCACAACCAGTACATCGCAATTAAGCGTTTAAAAAACAAAGATAGAAAAGGCGTATATTTATTAAATGCCAATAATTTAGATGTTGAAAAGGTGCTTTTTTATTCAAAAGGTTTTGACGTGAGAAGCGTTGAAATACATCCCAATAATTCAGAAATACTAGCAATTAAATATATAAAAAATGGTGTATTGAAGAATTTGGTTTTAGATAAAAAATCACAAGATGCACAACAGTTATTAATAAAAAAATACCCAAAATTTAAAGAAACTTTTATCTCAAATAATTTGGATTTCTCAAAGTTTTTATTTTTAATTCATAATTTTCAGAATGAAGGGATATTTGTAAATGTTGACTTGAACTCAGGAAAAGTAAAAAAGATTATCGAAAAAGCTGTATGGAGAAAGCCGCTTACAAAAGGACATATTCAAATAGTAAATTATATAAACGAAGAACAACTAGAAATAGAATCTTATCTATCATTGCCAGAAAACCGGGCAGTAAAGGCCTTATTTGTCATGCCTCATGGTGGCCCAATAGGAGTCAGAAGCTATAGTTATTTTGATCCTTTATCTCATTTTTTGGCGTCATACGGTATCGCGGTTCTGAAGATTAATTATCGAGGCTCATCAGGGTTTGGGAAAAAATTTCAAGATGCAGGCAAGAGGCAATGGGGCGATAAAATTGAAAAGGATATCAATGATGTGGTTACTCATGTTATTGAAAAATTTAAAATTGATAAGAATAAAATATGCTCCGGTGGTAGTAGTTATGGAGGTTATTCTGCTCTAATGTTGCATATTAATTACCCAAAAAGATACAAATGTATCGTATCTTTGGCTGGCCCGACAGATTTGCCCTTAATGTTTACATCCAGTGATTGGAATATAAACAAGGAGTCAATTAAAATGATGGTCGAAATTGTTGGTGATCCGCATAGAGATATCGAAAAGTTAAAAACACAATCCCCATTATATAATGCAAAGAACATTCAAGCCCCCGTTTTATTGTTTCACGGCAAAGAAGATGCTCGGGTCAGTGTTGAACACACTATTAGGTTAGAGTATGTTTTGAAAAAGCTTAAAAAGCCAGTGCATACCTATCTTATAAAAGATGAAAAACATGGTTTTTACCTATTGAACAACCAAGTTTTATATGCAACGGAGCTACTCAAGTTTGTCAATACAAGTCTTGAGTTGAATTTAATTCTTGAATATCCAATTAACAAAGAAAACAAGCCGCTTCCTAATGACTTATAATTTTGAAACTCTTACGGATTGATTTTTTTTTCAAATTGGATCCACTAGCTGCTGTGGCTGCTTGATAAGAAAGATTGCCAAATGGATTATCTTCCACATGCTTTTCAACAAGAATTTCCTGATATTTTTCTTGTGACAACAGGTTGAAAGCCACATTATTGCATTCGCTAACCCAGTTGCTATTTGTAGCATCTCTGGACTTTAAAGGCTTACAAGTTAGCATCAATTTTTTCTTTTTCTGTTGAACTGAAAATTGCGAATATTTGAATTCAGCTGTAAATTTAGGAGCCTTTAAGGACTTGCCATTTGAAACAAACGGCAGGCAAATAATGAGTATGAATAGACGAGTCAAAATATGTTCTCTAATAAAAATTGTTTGTATTATATTTTACCCAGCAACAATTATCAATATTAACAAAGCAATGTTATGCCAATCAACAACAGACCATGCGTCATTGAGCTTATTCACTTGAAATGCTATAATTTTAACCGAACGTTAGTGCGCCTTCGCTAGAACGACGCGGCGAGTAGTTACAGTCCATTAATATTTAATAATTATTAATTAACCATTTACAATTCATATTTGCCTTTAATTTCTTGCGACAATTGATAAACTGCCATGGCGTACATTTCACTGTGGTTGTAGCGGGTAATGACATAGAAGTTGTGCATGCCGAACCAGTATTCCATGTGGTCTTTTTGTTGTAGTTGAGTAAGAGTTACTTTGTCTTCAGGATTAAGCTCTTTTTTGGTAGTATATCCCATATTGTTTAATTGTTTTACGGTTAACGAGGGTTTTAGGGCTTGTTTTTTTAGTGGTTTAAAGCCTTGTTTGGTGTGGGCTTGATGAACCACGCTTTGACCCTGCTTCCAACCATGGACTTTGAAGTAATTAGCAACACTGGCAATGGCATCTGGAATGTTATTGAGCAAATCACGCTGACCATCTTGGTCAAAATCAACTGCGTACATTAAATAAGAGCTGGGCATAAACTGCCCGAACCCCATGGCGCCAGCGTAGGAACCTTTGGTTTCTAATGCGGAAATCTTCTCTTTGTGAGTTAGGACAATGAATTTTTCTAACTCTCTGGTGAAAAACGGCGAGCGTCTTGGGTAATGAAATGCCAAGGTATAAAGTGCATCAATGACGCGATAAGAGCCTTTGTTTCCACCATAATTGGTTTCTACTCCAATAATAGCAACAATAATTTCAATCGGCACACCTGATGATTTGCTGACTGTTTGAAGTGTTTCTTGGTGTTCTTTCCAAAATTTTACTCCTAG
Organism: uncultured Alcanivoracaceae bacterium; assembly: GCA_964564165.1. GTDB lineage: Bacteria > Pseudomonadota > Gammaproteobacteria > Xanthomonadales > Marinicellaceae > NORP309. Next base: position 3,121 of record CAZLZZ010000050.1, read on the forward strand.
GGTAATGCGCTTTTCTTTAAGAAATATATTTCGGTATTCATGCCATTGTTTCTTCTTTTCTGCTGGGCGATTCATGGCATCTATGATTTTTTGTTTTCTTTCTGCTTGTTGTAAGATGCCTCTGACTACCTTTTCATCCAATTGATTGTTTTGAGTCACTTTTTTAATAAACTCTTCCATGTTAGGAACTTTAGGAACAGATTCTTTAGCATTAGCGATATTTAGAACTAACAGTATGAGTAATATTTTTTTCATGATTTTAATAATTTCCTGTGATTATGAACTGACATTATCATGCCAAAAGCTGCCATCAACGTGATGGCGGATGTTCCACCATAACTGACCAATGGTAATGGTACACCAACTACAGGCAATAATCCGCTTATCATACCAGCGTTGATAAAAACATAGACAAAAAAAGTCAGGGTTAGTGCCCCTGCGAATAAACGATTAAAGGTGTCTTTTGATTTATAGGCAATATATAAGCCCCTAAATACTATTGCCAAATACAGAAAAAGTAAGACAATTACGCCCAATAAACCAAACTCTTCTGACAGCACTGAGAGTATGAAATCTGTCGAATGTTCGGGCAGAAAATCCAATTGTGTTTGACTGCCATTTTGCCAACCTTTACCAAAAACACCGCCTGAGCCGATGGCTATTTTCGATTGTATAATATTCCAACCCGAGCCCAGTGTATCGCCTTCTGGGTTTAAAAAAGTTAATATCCGTTGTTTTTGATAACTCTTTAATAAAAACATCCACATCAATGGAGCAGCAGATACGGCGGCAACAATACCTCCCACAATATACTTCCAAGAAAGCCCTGCCAAAAACAACACAAATAAGCCACTCATACCCACCAAAATAGAGGTGCCCAAGTCAGGTTGTTTAAAAATTAATGTAACCGGTACCAGCAACAGTGTCATACAAATAGCAATTGACTTAAAATCTGGTGGTAAGACGCGATAACGATAAAACCATGCCAAAACCAATGGAATAGTCAGCTTCGAGAGCTCTGAGGGTTGAAACCTTATACCCAGCTTTATCCAGCGCGTTGCGCCTTTTGATTCATAGCCAAAAAATAGCACTGCCAATAACAAGACAATGGTAATTAAATACAACCAAGGCGTGATGCCGGCTAGTTTTTCTGGTTTTAACTGGGCCAAAAGCAACATAACAACCATGCCCAAAGCCAATCGAACCATTTGTTTCTGAACCAATATCGGTCCCCCTGCTGAGTACAGGATTATTAAACCATAGCACATCAATAAAACAATCAAAACTAACATCCACCAATCAACATAGTGGCGTTTATTGTGGTGTCCTTGGCTAATCATGAGATGTTCATGGACTTTTTGCCTCTGATAAGGGGGGTTGATAAATATCTGTCATGTATTTATTGATGATCTTTCCTGCAATGGGGGCTGCAGTTTTTGAGCCGCTTGAGCCATGTTCGGCTACCACCACTACTGCTATTTTTGGGTTATCTGCGGGTGCAAAGGCAATAAACAAAGCATGGTTTCTTAAATGCTTGGGTGTTTCTGTATTTTTCGTGTATACGTCTTCTTCTTTTTTCCCATACACTTGCGATGTGCCGCTTTTACCAGCAATAATATAATCTTTGTTGATGATTGAACGGGCAGTGCCTCTCAAGCCATTGACTGCACCAATCATGCCTTTGTGAATGATTTCCCAATGCTCTGGTTTTACATTTGGTAACAATTGACTGGCGGGTTGATGGGTTTCTTGTTTAATAAGGTGAGGTTGGACAAACCAGCCCTTGTTGACCAAGACAGTAAATGAGTTAGCCAGCTGTATTGGCGTGCTCACTAAAAATCCTTGTCCGATTCCTGTTATTACTGTTTCCCCAGGAAACCAGATATTTCCTTTGTTGGCTTTTTTCCATTGTCTTGAAGGCAGTAAGCCCTTCTTTTCACCCAATAATTCAATTCCTGTTAACTCTCCAAACTTAAACAATTTTAGAAAATCGTGAATTCTATCAATGCCCAGTTTCATGGCCAATTGATAATACAAAGTATTGACAGACTCTGTCAAAGACTGTTCGATATTGACCCACCCATGGCCGCCTTTTTTCCAATCATGGTATTTTCTTTCTTGATTCTTTAATTGAAAATAGCCTTTGGAAAACATGCGATAGTCGGTTTTGATTAACCCATAATACAATCCTGCTAACGCCATATAGGGTTTGATAGTTGATCCAGGTTCGTATCTGCCTTTAATGCTGCGATTAAACAAGGGTCTTTCACCAGAATTAATCAATGCGGAATACTTGGCATGAGAAATGCCATTAACAAAATCATTGGGATCAAATCCAGGTTTAGAGACCATCGCCAATATTTCTCCATCTTGCGGATTAATGGCAATGACTGAACCGGTTAAATCTCCAAGCGCTTCATAAGCTGCTTTTTGTAATTCGATATCAATGGTTAAAGTTATGTTTTTACCCCTAGTTGGAGGGTTTTGATACAAGGTTTTTAATATTTTTCCTCGCGCATTGGTTTCAACAGTTAGCGAACCTGGTTTGCCATGTAAGGTGTCTTCATGGTATTTTTCTAAGCCATTTTTGCCGGTATAGTCGGTCCCGGAATAATTTTTCTTGTCTAGTTTAGATTTTTCTTGGTCATTTATTCGACCAACATAGCCCACAACATGGGCCAATATATCAGTATAAATATAATGTCTAATCAAGTACGGTTGCGCCTGAAAACCTTGGAATTGATGTTTTCTGGCAATAAATGCTGAAAGCTGTGCTTCGGATAACTTGCCTTTAATGGTTATGGATTTAAAAGGTGGGTTGTCCCTTGCTTCGTTAATAATTTTAGATACTTGTTCTTCACTTAAATGAATAATATTCTGCAGTGCGGTTAATTTTACTTTAATTTTTTCTGTTTTTTCTGGAATGACTATTAAACGATAAGTGGGTAAATTATCGACCAACAGCTGTCCATTCCTATCATAAATAAATCCCCTTGCGGGAGCCAGAGCGGTGGTTTTTATTCGATTTTTCTCAGAGTTCTTTAAGAGTGTTTGGTGTTGAATAACTTGTAAATAAAAGAATCGAGAAAATATTAAACCCATGGCTATCAATACAATAATAACTGAGGTAATAATTCTTGCGCTAAATATTATCCCTTCTTGTTGTGGGTTTTTTAATTGTTTAAGTTTGTGCCGCATTAGACTTTCATGCGCAATCTGTCAAGAGAATATTTAAACCATGGCCACAATAAAATAGATGTCAATACTGGCCACAAATTAAATGTAAATGATTGTTTGTCAAGCGATATCCAGTCAATAACAGCACGAATAAATACATCGTTAAACAGCAACGCTCCAACCATCAATGCCAATTGCCAAAACGATGTCATTTTTAAGCGTTTGTGGGTTTTACTGATTAAAAACACCATTGCAACCATTGAGAATCCGTGTTTTCCAAGCAAAGATCCATACAAAACATCGAGCAATATACTGTAAAAAAATGCGGTAAACAGCCCGCATTGTTTGGGTGCTTCAATGCTCCAATAAATAATTACCAAAGCCAGCCAATAGGGTTGAAATGTTTTAAACCAACCTTGCCAAGGAATTAACATCAGAATCAAACAAACAACAATTGAGGCATGTATCAATTTGTTAGAATAATGCTTCATTGTGTTGGTTCCTTTTGGTTTATGCTGGTCTCGTTTTTACTGCCATCTGACCAAACCAATAAAATCTGTTTTAGTAAATCTAAATTGGCACTGGGTTGTGCTTCTGCTTGTTTAAAAGATCTATCCGTTGACTCTTTTATTGATTTTATGACGCCAATTTTTAGACCTCTTGGGAAAACCCCTCCATAACCCGAGGTAATCAAAATATCGCCAGTTTTAATATTTGCGCTTTGTGGGATTTCAGGGAGGTTAAGCGAGTGTAAATCACCCGTTCCATAGGCAAATGTGCGAATACCTGTTCTTAAAAACTCTACCGGCAAGGCATGGTTCTGGTTGGTAATTAATATCACATGTGCCGTTTCAAGGTCGACCAAATAAACTTGCCCTGCCACCCCATTTAAATCCAATACCGTTTGGCCTACCGTCACTCCTTGATTGTATCCTTGATTAATGATGAAATGATGGTCGTTATTGCCAGTATTGATGTTAATTAGAAAAGCCGCAGTGGTGTTAAGTGGCAATTGTTGCTTGGCTTGTAATAGCTGTCTTAATTCAATATTTTGCTGAGAAATGACCTCAAGTTGCAATAAATCAATTTGGCTTTGTGATAACTGCTGTTTTAATGCAATATTTTGATCCAGTAGTTGTTGTTGATTGGAAACCGATGAGTTTAGAAATTCATAAGCATTTTGTGGCAACTCTATTGCTTTTATTAAAGGATAAGTCAGTGTTGAAACTGCCGCTCGAATCGGGACAGCTATTTTGGCAGAATAATCTAAAACCATTAAAACTATACAAATGATTTCCAACAGTAAAAAACGAAGCACATAATTTTGTGAAAATGATGAATCGTTCGGGCTCCACATTATTTTATTTATTGTTCCTTAAGTTTTCTAAAAAGTATTTTGCCTACCTTCTTGTAAAGGTGAAAAAGTCAGAACCTTGCTCATCCATGATTTCTAAAGCCTTTCCACCGCCGCGGGCAACGCAAGTTAAAGGGTCTTCAGCTATTAACACAGGCAAGCCTGTTTCTTCCATTAATAATTTATCCAAATCTTTTAACAATGCACCACCGCCAGTCAAAACAATACCTTGCTCGGCAACATCAGAGCACAATTCTGGAGGTGTTTGCTCCAATGCGGTTTTTACCGCAGCAACAATCCCTGATAAAGGCTCGTGTAAGGCCTCAAGAATTTCATTGTTGTTGATGGCAAACATTCTGGGCACACCTTCTGCCAAATTTCTGCCCGTGACTTCAATGGTTTTTACTTCAGTAGAAGGATAAGCACAACCGATTTCCTGTTTGATTCGTTCAGCAGTCGCCTCACCAATTAAAGTGCCGTAACTGCGACGCACATAAGAAATAATCGCTTCATCAAATTTGTCTCCGCCAATTTTAACCGAAGCTGCATACACAATACCATTCAACGACAATACTGCCACCTCAGAAGTGCCACCGCCTATATCAAGAACCATCGAGCCACGGGCTTCATGAATAGGAATACCTGCACCAATTGCAGCAGCCATAGGTTCTTCAATCAAGTACACTTCTGATGCGCCTGCTTCATCAGCCGATTCCTGAATGGCTTTGCGTTCTACCTGTGTTGACCCACAGGGAACACAAATCAATACCCGTGAACTGGGCTTTAGCCAGCGATTGGAGTGTACTTTGCGGATAAAATGTTGCAACATCGCAGAAGTCATTTCAAAATCAGCAATCACGCCGTCTTTTAACGGGCGAATGGTTTGGATATGTCCTGGGGTTCTGCCCAGCATTTTTTTGGCATCCATTCCCACTGATGCAATATCCTTAGGCCCACCAATTCCCCTGTCCATGCGCACGGCTACAACCGATGGCTCATTCAGTACAATTCCATGGTCTTTCATATAAATCAATGTATTTGCTGTTCCCAAGTCAATGGACAAATCGTTTGAAAAGAGGCTTCTAAATTTTTTAAACATGTTGGTATTAATAATTATGGTTTGTGTTGGAAAAATGGCATAATGTCGCGCTATTGGATAAACTATTGGCTAAACTATTTATTAAGCTATTGGTTCAAATGGCGACAATCGCTAATTATATATTATATAGAGTGTTTTTATGTTAATTAATCGCAAAGAAGTTGAACAAATTGCAGTTCTTGCAAAACTGCATGTAAGCGAGTCAGAAATTAATGACATTGTCATTTCTCTTGATTCAGTTGTGGAGATGATTAATCACATCAACCAAGCAGATACAAGCCATGTAAAACCAATGGCCAATCCTATGGATGCAGTACAACGTTTGCGCGTTGATGAAGTGACCGAAACTTCTATAAAAGAAAAGTTGTTGTCTATGGCAACACAAACCGATGAAGATTATTACTTAGTTCCAACTGTTGTTGAATAGGATTGAAGCAGATGAAATTTAACAGTATAAAATCAATGTCCCAAGCTTTGCACAACAAGCACATTTCTGTGCAAGAGCTGTGTGACATTTACCAAAACAGGTTAAATAGCCATGCAGAAAATTTAAACTGCATCATTAACTACACGCCTGAAATTGCAGGCAAACAAATACAAGCAGCACAAGCATTAATCAACAACAAGCAAGCACATTTATTGACAGGCATTCCCTTGGTACATAAAGATTTATTTTGTACATCAGGTGCCCATACCACTTGTGGCTCTCGCATGTTAGAAAACTTTGTAGCACCTTATGATGCCACTGTTGTGAAAAACCTCAACAACAGCGGAATGATTACTCTTGGGAAAACCAATATGGACGAATTTGCTATGGGATCATCCAATGAAAATTCTTTTTTTGGCGCGGTGAAGAATCCTTGGGATTTGAAGCGAGTTCCAGGCGGTTCTTCTGGTGGCTCAGCTGCTGTTGTCGCCGCAGGTTTGGCTCCTATTGCTACTGGAACAGATACAGGTGGCTCCATTCGTCAACCCGCTGCTTTAACCGGAATAACCGGCATCAAACCGGGTTATGGTCGAGCTTCTCGGTATGGAATGGTGGCATTTGCATCAAGTTTAGACCAAGCTGGGGTGTTTGCAAGAAGTGCCCAAGATTGTGCTTATGTGTTGTCAGAGATGTGTGGTTTTGATGTCAAAGATTCTACTTCTGCTCAAGTTAATAAAGAGGACTTCAGCCAAAGCCTTAGCCAACCCATTAAAGGCATGAAAGTGGGTGTTGTTCGCGAGTGGATGGATGGTTTAACTCCCGATATTAAACAAGCCACTGAACAAGCCATTGCAAAATTACAGGACATGGGCGCACAACTGATTGAAGTAGAATTGCCCACAGCGCATTTGGCAGTATCTGCCTATTATGTGATTGCCCCTGCTGAATGCTCTTCCAATTTATCGCGGTTTGATGGCATTCGCTATGGTCACCAGTGTGAAAACCCTGTCGACTTAAATGATCTTTACATGCGTTCTCGCAGTGAAGGATTTGGCGAGGAAGTCAAAAGGCGCATTATGGTCGGGACATGGGCACTGTCAGCTGGGTTTTATGATGCCTATTATCGAAAAGCACAGAAAATACGCCGCTTGATTGCAGAAGATTTTGATCGGGCTTTCGCGGACGTTGATATCATTGCTGCCCCAGTTTCACCAGAAACGGCTTTTGAGTTCAATGCCAAAAAAGAACCTGTTAGTATGTATCAAGCCGATATTTTCACCATACCTTCATCGCTTGCAGGCTTGCCCTGTCTATCTATGCCAATTGGTTTGGTAGAGGGTCTACCCGTAGGTTTACAATTAATTGGACACAACCTACAAGAAGCAAAAATTCTTAACGTGGCTCATCAATATCAACAAGACACTACGTTCCATACAATGGTAGCGGAGGGCTATGATGAGTAAAGACGGTTCAACGCCACAAAATAAATGGGAAACGGTAATTGGGTTGGAAATTCACACCCAATTAAAAACCAACAGCAAGTTGTTCGCTGGTACCGATACTACTTATGGGGCATCGCCCAATTCACAAGTTAGCATGTTAGAAGCAGCAGTTCCTGGAACCTTGCCAGTTTTTAATGAAAAAGTATTGCGTTATGCCATTCGTTTTGGTCTGGCGGTCGGTGCCAAAGTGATTGCCAAAGAATCGAGGTTTGATAGGAAAAATTATTTCTATCCCGATTCTCCAAAGGGTTATCAAATCACACAACTCAATCAGCCCATTGTTGAACAGGGCACACTGACCATAAAAGACGAAAATGGCAATGACAAAGTAATCCGCATCAATCGTGCGCATATTGAAGAAGATGCAGGAAAATCAATTCACGATAAATATGCTCAGTTCTCTGCTATTGATTTAAACCGCTGTGGAACACCTTTGATCGAAATTGTTTCAGAACCTGATTTGTCATCTGCCAAAGAAGCCGTGACATATATGAAAGAGATTCATACTATAGTAACCCATCTGGGGATTTGTGATGGCAACTTACAAGAAGGGTCCTTTCGTTGCGATGCCAATGTTTCTATTCGTCCTATTGGGCAAAAAGAGCTGGGCACACGAACTGAATTAAAAAACATTAACTCATTTCGATTTGTTGAAAAAGCCATTAACCTTGAGATCAAACGACAAATAAAATTATTGGAAGCAGGTGGCAAGATCACCCAAGAAACTCGCCTCTATGATGCCGACAAAAACGAAACACGACCAATGCGCAGCAAAGAAGAAGCCAACGATTATCGCTATTTTCCAGACCCAGATTTATTGCCTGTGGTCATTGATCAAGCTTATATTGACAATGAGAAACAATATATTCCCGAGTTTCCTGCCGCAAAAATTGTTCGATACATGCAAGATTTAGAAATCAAAGCTGATGATGCAAAGATCATTGCACACGATAAGGCTTTGGCCCATTTTTTTGATGAAACAGTTAACTTGCTGAAACAAGCAAATGCCAAAGTTAAAGCCAAAACTGCTGCCAATATGTTACTGGGAGAATATAGCGCCTTGCTAAATGCCCACGATGCCAAAGTCGAAGACAACAAGCTTGATGTTATACAATTCGCAGGTTTGTTAGAAGCGTTGGCGGTAGGAAAAATATCACACAAAATAGCCAAAGTAGTCCTAGAAAAAATGTGGGGAAGCTCTCTTTCGGCAGAAGAAATCATAGAAAAAGAAGGTCTGGGACAAGTATCTGACAGCAATGAACTAGAAGCCATAGTTAATGATATAATCAGCAACAACCCATCACAATTTGTCGCCTATAAAGAGGGAGACATGAAAATGTTTAATTTCTTTGTCGGCCAAGTAATGAAACAAACCAAAGGCAGGGCTAATCCTGCCCAAGTAAAAGCCATATTAGAAAAATCATAAATATTAGGAAGAATACAATGAATAAAGCACTAATCTGTGGGTCTTTGGCCTATGACACCATAATGGTCTTCGAAGACAGTTTTGCTAACCATATATTGCCAGACCAAATACACAAGCTTAATGTGTCGTTTTTTGTGCCTAGCATGCAACGTGATTTTGGTGGAGTTGCTGGAAATATTGCCTATAATTTAAAGTTATTGGGCGGGGATCCTGTTCCTATGGGCACAGTTGGTCAAGACTTTGAACCTTACCGGGAGCATTTAGAGTCATTGAATATTTCTCTGGATGGTATTATTACCAAAGACGAATTATTTACTCCGCAAGCCTTTATTACAACCGATCAAGACAACAATCAAATCACTGCTTTTCACCCAGGGGCCATGAGTCTGTCTCACGAATGTAAAGTTTCAGATCACAAAGGAGTCAGTATTGGAATAGTTGGTCCAGATGGGCGTGACGGCATGATTTCACATGCCAAAGGGTTTGTTGATGCTGGCATTCCATTTATCTTTGATCCAGGACAAGCCATGCCATTATTTGATGGAGATGACCTTAAAAGCTTCATCTCGCAAGCCACTTGGATGGCTGTAAACGATTATGAATATGAACTGGTCTGTAAACGCACAGGCATGGAAGCCAGAGAAATAGCTTCACATTTAAAAGCACTGATAGTTACCCGTGGAGATAAGGGTTCTGAAATCTATACCGATGGTACGGTTTATCATATCCCAGTTGTCGAGGCGAAGAAAATTGTCGATCCAACAGGCTGTGGAGATGCTTATCGAGCTGGGTTGTTGTATGGCTTCATGAATGACTTAGATATACAAACGACTGGCAGAATCGCCTCGTTGCTTGGTAGCATAAAAATTGCCGTTTCTGGAACACAGAATCATAGTTTTAATATTGAAGAGTTTGCAGCTACATTCGAAAAAGAATTTGGTTATAAATATTAAAAAACGGCCTCTTAAATAATTAAGAGGCCGCTTTAAAAATTAGAATTGATTATTAATTAATTCCCAGGTCTACTAGAGTTTGCACCTAAAGACTTTCTTAACTGTAATTGAGTGGCTTCACGAATTTCACGAATTTCCGACTGCGATCTGCAAACCGTAGTAATTCTGTTAGAGCCAGTTCTTTTGACTTGTTTACAGATAACTTTTTCTTCGCTTGTATTGTCAGCTAGCACCTCTTTTGCATGTGTGGTTACAACAATATTTTTTGTTCTATTTACTGAACTGGAATTTGAAGCACAGCCAACAAAAAAGAGACTGATACTAACTAAAATAATTATTTTTTTCATTTTATTTACCTTTATACGAGTTTATTAGTAGATGCATACTAAAGGCTTAGTTGGTTTTCTGCAAGTATAAGCCAGCTAAATTTACTAAATAAATTCATATTGATTGGTTTTAGTTGTAATGGTGGATTAAATTTGAAAGAATAATGGCAGTTTAAATATATTTAGAGGTCAACTTTAATATTGACCCAATGAAAAATTATGATTGATATAGATGGTTACCGCCCGAATGTGGGCATCATCTTGCTCGGTAATAATGGTAAAGTTTTTTTTGCTAAAAGGTATCAAGACAACGGCTGGCAATTTCCTCAAGGGGGCATCAACACAGATGAAACCAATGAAGAAGCCATGTACCGTGAGCTATATGAGGAAATCGGATTAAAACCTGAACATGTAGAACTGCTGGGCTCAACCCCTGGTTGGTTGCGTTATAAGTTACCTAAAAAGTTTCAAAGAAGACACTCAAAACCATTGTGTATTGGGCAGAAGCAAGTATGGTTCTTGCTAAAACTTATTGGAGAAGAGTCACATCTTTCCTTAAACCACACCGACTCCCCAGAGTTTGACGACTGGAAGTGGGTGAGTTTTTGGTATCCCGTAAATAAAGTGGTAAAGTTTAAAAAAGGCGTGTATATCCAAGCCTTGAAATTATTAGAGCCTCTCAAAAACGAGTGAGTAGCTATTGTGCGCTATGTAAGGTGTCGTGTACGCGACCAATCAATGTCTATACAAGCTTCTAAATTGCACTCCTTTTCTGAACGATATGTGTAAATGAAGTTCTTTGATGTTTTTTCAGGCTTGAGTTCAGTTGAACTTATTTTCTATGGAGCGGCTATATAGTGACTCACCACTTCTTTGAAATCTACCGAGTCTAACAACTGTGCCTTGCTAACTCCGCACGTTCCGATAACGCAAAAACAGCGAAAGAAATTATTCGCTGTTTTCGACAGCCTGTTGGTAACTTGCCTTTATATTTATAAATTGAAACTGATTGTTTAATTAACTACTTTTTCTTTCCTTCTAAACCTTTAATCCTTTCATCTGGAGATAATGTTTTTATATTGCATTTATTCTGAACTGAATTCGTTCTTAAAGCTTCAAACTCCCCTTTTAATCGAGCATATTCTGCTGCTTCAGGTCCATCGCCACCTTCTAAAAAGAACAAAGTTGGCCAAAATAGTAGTAGCCCAACTCCCATTTGGGCATTATCTTTCTTTCTTTCTTTCTTTAATCTATGGTACAAAACATTAGTACGTTGACCAACGTAATCCATTTCTAGTGCAATCTGATCACAATCATAATCTTTGTACTTTAAGGGTGAAACATAAGCAGCATCAATCTTATTTGGGTTTGACGCACATGAAACTAGTAACGATATAAATAATATAAAAATTGTTTTTCTAAACATAGTCAGTCCTCTTTTATTCTTCGAATTTATTTTATTATAACTAACAACCTTTATCAAGATTTATTATTTTAATTACTTGTCTAAAATTCGACACTTACATTGCTCAAAATAGTATTTATTCTTCTAGTGCTGCTTGGATAAAAATAAGGGTGTTTTGTATAAAAGCGATGTTTTGATTTGAGTTTGTTTGCTCTAGTTGCTTTGCTAGGTTTTTTATGGACAATCTTTTTTGTGCCAACTGTGTATTGGTGCTTTTATTAATTAAAGTTAATGTGATATTAACTTTGCGTTTTTCTAGCCCTGAGTTGGATAACAACTTAGACAATTTGCCTTGTTTTACTTCGATATTCAATAGTAAGGGTTGCCTGTTGTTTAAGCAGGCTTTTTTACCAGATGCATAAACATTGAATCCCTTTGCTTTTGATAAGTGTTTTGTTAGATGATTGATGGTTAATTGCCGCAATTTCTTTAAAAGCAATTTTGCTTGTTTTGATTTTTCTGCAGAAAGAGGCTTGTTATCTACCAATTTAAACGGTCCCACCTCTAAACACTGTTGGATATTGCTTGCGTTTTTTAACACGGACAAGTTTCTAACTTCTGCATCAGACGATTCATTAAGGCTTAATTCATCTGTTTTTGAGCCCTCAAGGTTGCTTACAAAATCAGGATTTGTTATCGCACTGTTCGAGGCTGTTGGATAAAAGATGCCCCTAAAGTAAAATAGAACTAGAATTAGAAAAAATATTGTCAATATTGTAGGCAAGGTTCTTTTGCTTGATTCATCCTTTGCCTCTGCGCAATTTGTGTTTGTCAGCGTATTGTTAATTAGTGTGATTTTACTGTTTTCTATGGTACGAATTTGAAAATAATCAGACTTGCTTCGCGCTTTTATCATTGCTTTGATAGAGTGGTTTTTCAGCGGTCTTTCTAACAAAGCAATGATGTTGTTGCAGTTTTGAAAGCGATCATTGGGGTCTCTAGCTACCATTTCCTCTAATAGTTTTGCTGTTTTGGTGTCTACTTTTTTGTTGATTTTCCGGATATCTAAAATATTAGAGTTTGACACCTCTTGCAACAAACCTAATGGGCTGTTGTTTTCAAAAGGGATACGACCTGCTAACATTTGATAAAAGACGATTCCCAATGAATAAATATCGGCTCTTAAATCCAGTGTTTCGCCGATACAGGCCTCAGGTGGCAAATACCCAGGAGTTCCAACCAAGTCACCAGTACTGGTTAAGCGTTTTTCAAAATTATGCGATTGAGCTATCCCAAAATCCACCAGTTTGAGCAACCCCTCATTTGATATCATTAGGTTTCCGGGTTTAATATCACGATGAATAAGGTCTGTTTTGTGCGCGGCCAATAGGCCTTCACAGGCTTGGAAAAGTAAATTTTTAGCATGCTTGATTGTTAAACAGGTACCTGTCATTAAAATATCTGATAAAGACTTACCATCAATATATTCCATCGCAAAGTAGGGCAATCCGTCTTGCTCACCAATGAAGTGTACCTGGATAACATTGGGGTGATTAATAGCCGCCATAGATTTGGCTTCTCTTAAAAACCGCTCTTTTAACTCTTTGTTATTAATCAAATGTTCTGACAGCACCTTGATGGCAACAAAACGGCTTAAGCTTTCTTCCCAACACTTATAGACAACCGCCATCCCACCTCTGCCTAGTTCTGTGATTACTTTATATTGACCGTAGTATTTTGCTTTTGCCATTAAATTGTCTAATTAGTAATAATGTTAATGTTAACTTAAAATGCTCAACTTGGCAAATTTTGCCGCCAATATTTTGCTACCATGTTGGGTAAATTCCACCATTATTTGGGTGTAATCGCCTTGTCCTGATAATTCTAAAACCATACCTTCGCCAAAAATCGGATGAGAGACCAATACGCCAGCTTTATATTGTGAATAAGCCGAATCTTCCGTACCAGCAAACATTGAATTTCTGGACGTGGTAAACACATTGCCTTGAATTTGATTGACCAGTTTATTGGGGACTTCGCGTAAAAATTTTGAAGGGGCACAACCTTGCGTGCGTCCACGTATTCTTCTTGAGGTTGCATAAGTCATGTAGAGTTTTTGTTCGGCACGGGTAATGCCCACATAACACAACCGGCGTTCTTCCTGTAGTTTTTCAGGGTCTTCCATGGAGTTTTGATGCGGAAATAAGCCTTGTTCTAAACCGACCAAAAACACATGAGGGAACTCTAAACCTTTAGCTGAGTGTAGAGTCATCAGTTGCACACAGGGCACATCTTTGTCTGATTCTCGTTCGCCTGCTTCCAATGAAACCTGTGCCAAAAAGCTTGCCAGTGCCGTCATACCAATTTGATCGTCTTCTTCGGGCTTAATAAAAGTTTCTGCAGCATTGAGCAGTTCATCCAAGTTTTCTAATCGAGTTAAAGCTTTTTCTGGTGGTTCTTTTTGGTAGTGATCGCGCAAACCAGTGCGTTCAATCACATCATCAAACAATGGGTTAAGTTGTTCTTTGTCGTGGTTATGGTCAAATTCATCTATCATATTGATAAATCCTGACACCGAGCCCGCGGCCCGTGCTGTCAGCACACTTTTTTCTAACAAAACTTTACAGGCAGAAAACAGGCTGATTTGATTGGTCATGGCACAATTGCGAATTTGGTTGACTGATTTATTGCCAAGACCGCGAGTCGGCGTATTAATCACCCGCTCAAAAGCCACGTCATCATGACGGTTGTTGATTAAGCGCACATAGGCAAGAACATCTTTGATTTCCATACGCTCAAAAAAGCGCAGCCCACCGTACACTTTGTAGGCGATGTTGTGCTTCAGTAAGTTTTCTTCCAACAACCTTGATTGCATATTGGAACGGTACAAAATAGCAATTTGGTCGCCATCTATACCTGAATCAATAATATTCTCGATTTCTTCAGCGACAAAAGCCGCTTCATCGTATTCAGAATAGGCGCCATAATATTGGATCAATTCACCGCCGCCTTGTTCTGACCACAATTCTTTGCCCAATCGCTTGGTGTTGTTTTTAATCACCGCATTGGCGGCTTCTAAGATATTATTGGTCGAGCGGTAGTTTTGTTCCAACTTGTATTGAATGACATTGGCATACAAATCCTTAAAACCAATGATGTGGTCAATCTTAGCACCACGCCAAGCATAAATCGATTGGTCATCATCGCCCACCACCATCACGCGATTTTTTGTGCCTGCTAAAAGCCGAATAAAAGCCGATTGAATTTCATTGGTATCTTGAAACTCATCGACCAAAATACAGCCAAAGCGCCCTTGATAGTGTTCTAGCAAAGGAGAGTTATTCAACAACAATTGATGGGTGCGCAACAACATTTCGGCAAAGTCAACCAAACCACCGCGGTTACAATGGTCATCATAATGTTGATAAATTTTAATTAAAGTAGAAGAGTTGTCATCGCCAAAGTCATCTATTTCATCGGCCCGAAGGCCTTCATTTTTTTTATCGTTGATATAGGCCTGAACAGAACGCGGAATCCATTGCTTTTCATCCAATTCTAAATCCGAAATCACCCGCCGTATTAAACGGTATTGATCTTCCGAATCCAATATCTGAAAATTCTTCGGCAAGCCTGCTTCCTTGTGGTGCATGGTCAATAAGCGCAAAGCTATCGAATGAAAAGTCCCAATCCACATGCCTCTTGCTGGTTGATCCAACAATTCCGCCACCCGATTTCGCATTTCTGCTGCTGCCTTATTGGTAAAGGTCAGTGCCAATATTGCATAAGGCGAGACTCCTTCGGCCGCCAACAACCAAGCAATCCGATACACCAACACCCGCGTCTTGCCACTGCCGGCACCGGCAAGCACCAAAGAATACTGCGCATCGGTGGTGACCGCAGCGGTTTGCGCTTCGTTTAGGTTGATTAATAGTTTGTGGGTGCTTATCATTTTTTAATTATGAATTGGTAATGGTGAATTATGAATGATTAATTATAAATGATAAAGGGCGGTTTTTACCATGAAGGGGTTGAAGATATTGAAGAAAAGATTTTTGGGGTTAGAAATAAGATAACTATTCAGCGTATTTTGATAATAGCTGTAAGTCATTGATTTATAAGGACGCGTAAATACGTCCATGTAGGCTCGCGAAAGCATCCATGCTTTCAAAACCTTATAATCCAACAACTTACATCTAGGTTGAATGGTTGCTATCGTTATCTTCAATACGAATTTAAGTAAGGTACTGTCGCCAGTTTAGATTAAAAACAGTAGACGCTGTTGGTTGTTTCTTTAAGGTTTTTTTAAAATTCGCAGACAGTGTTTGCGATTTTGTGCTATCAGCTATCCGAGACACTGTTTCGGATTTCCCATATACCAGATAAAATAGATGCATATTTTCGATATTATCAATAGAAAACCCTCGTCCAAACTCTTTAGTCAAAACCTGTGACAATCCTTTGTCATAATCGGCACGTTGTTTGGCGTCTTGTTCTTGCTCAACAATTTGATGATGGAAATCATAGTTTATTAAGTTTTTACGCATGTATTAATTATAAATGATAAAGAACGGTTGTAACTATTTAGCGTGTTTTAAAAAAAATTCTTGACATCATTTTAGTCGATAA
>CAZLZZ010000051.1:0-19203 GCA_964564165.1 uncultured Alcanivoracaceae bacterium
CGCATTAACGCATCAATTCTGGCATCTCTTCCGCGGAAATTTCTAAATGCTTGCGCAGGATCAACCGTGTTTCTAGGTGCAAATAGGTGATCCACTAATTTTTTTGCCAAAACAGTATCATAAAAACCGCCAGGAGACTCTGCAAAAGCTTCTGCCGCATCTGAGGTTAAGACATCTGCCCACATGTAACCATAATATGCCGCAGCATAACCCTCTCCAGAAAACACATGACCAAATTGTGGCGACCGATGCCGCATAACAACTTCTCTGGGCATGTTTAGTTTGGCCAAGGTTTCGCGCTCAAAACTATCGGGATCAAGGTTGCTAGGATCGGTCATGTGGTACTCCATATCCATCAACGCCGAAGCCAAATATTCAGTGGTGGCAAATCCTTGATTGAAAGTGGCGGCCTTTTTAATTTTTGTAATCAAATCAGCTGGAATGGTTTTGCCTGTTTTGTGGTGCTTTAAAAATTGATTAATAACCTTGTCTGTGGACAACCAACGCTCCAATAGCTGCGATTGAAACTCAGTATAGTCCCGCACGCCTCCATTTAATTCCGGATATCTTACGTTGGATGACAAAGCGTGTAAAGCATGACCAAATTCATGGAAAAAGATTTTCGCATCATTCCATGAAATCAATATGGCATCACCCGCGGCTGGCTTGACATAATTAGAATTGTTTGAAGATAAAACCGTTTTTTTACCATCAAAAGTACTGTGAGAACGATAAGAACGGGCCCAAGCGCCTGAACGCTTACCCTTTCTGGCAAAAGGGTCTAGGTACCACAAGCCTATATGTTTACCAGTTGATTGGTTGGTCACTTCCCAAACTTTAACATCGGGATGATAAACAGGGACAGTATCTTTGGGCAACAATACAAAATTGAAGTTAAACAACTCCCCTGCAACAAAATGCAAAGCTTGGGTCAAATTACCCAGCTCAAGGTATTGTTTGACTTCGTTTGAATCTAAATCGTATTTTTTCTTGCGCATTTTTTCTGCATAATATCGATAATCCCAAGGCTCGATTGTGACGTTATCGCTATTTGCAATAATTTGCATGTCCGCTACTTCTTCAGCCACACGGGCAATGGCAGCTGGCCAAACGGCTTGTAACAAATCCAAAGCGTTCTCAGGAGTTTTAGCCATGCGGTTTTGTAATCGCCATTGAGCATAATTGTCAAACCCCAGTAGTTTCACCCGCTGTTGACGCAACTGTAGGACTTTTGTAATGAGTTTATTGTTGTCAAACTCGCCCCCGTTGTCACCGCGAGAATAGAAGTTGTTCCAGATTTTTTCACGCAAATCACGTTCGTCAGAATAGGTCAAAAAAGGATCCATCGAAGAACGGGTATTGGTTACTGCGTACATATCGGTTTTGCCTTGAGCTTTTGCAGCAGCAGCTGATTTAATATACGACTCAGATAACCCGTTGAGCTGATCTTTGCTAAAGAAGGTGGGATAGTTTTCTTCATCGTGTAATAAGTTGTTGGAAAACTGAGTATAAATACCAGAAAGTTCTTTGTTGATGGCCGCATATTTTATTTTCGCTTCTTTTCCGAGCTCAGATCCACTCATGGCAAACCCTTCATAAACCAATTTTGTTACTCTTTGCTGGTCTTGCTCTAGCGGGAGCTTTAAGCTGTCTTGGTAAACTTTCTTAATGCGCTCAAATAGCTTTTTGTTTTGTTGAATTTTAGATGACATCTCAGAAAATTTTGGTACCAGCTCGCGTTGAATAACCCGGAACTCTTTGGATGATAAGTTGCCACTCCAAATACCATAATAAACAGAACCTCTATTCAATAATTTCCCAGCTCTTTGTAATGCCTCAATGGTGTTTTCAAAAGTCGCAGACTCTTTGTTGTTGGCAATGACATCAATATCGGCCAAATTTTCTTTCATGGCTTGTTCAAACGCAGGCTTGATATCTGCTAATTTCATCTTATCAAATGCAGGAACGCCACCAAAAGGTCCCGTCCATTTTGCCAATAGTGGATTAGGTGTTTTTATTTGAGCTTCTGGTTCGCTATTTTGAACTTTGGAACAAGCCGATAAAAACAACAGTACAGAGATAAAGCCAATTTTTATAATTTTCACAAGGTTTCCAATAGATTTATGAGAGTCGATTATTATAAAGATGAATGGCTAAGTTTAATAGCACTAAAAAGCAGAGTGTGAAAAAACCAAGTTTCTCAAGTAGCGAATAATTATGCAGAATCTAACTTATGGGGCATATAAAAGTTGAAAGTATGAGGTAAAATATTTGGCATTAAACAATAAGTACTAGAGAAAGAAACAATCAAGCATACAATACTTCATATCATTAATACTAAAGAAAGGAAAAAACATTGCCTAAGTCTTATACCGTACTATTTGGTTTAACAGCTGATCCCATCCATAAAGGGCACGAACAGGCAATTATTGCTGGGATTGAATTTTTGCGCGCAAAAAATTTTGTAGTTGAGCAGTTTTATCTAGTTCCTGTGTTTTCCCCCAATTTAATCGCCCATAAAAAAGCACCTGTGGCAAGTTTTGAACAACGCTTTGCGATGTGTAAAATTGTGGCCAAGCGCATATCTCATGAGTTAAGTTGTTCTATTGAAGTAAGTGCTATTGAGAAGCAACTGTTCGAAACCACCGGAGAGAAGAGCTACAGTGTCGATACGATTAAAAAATTTAACTTGCCGAATTGTTTGTTTATGGTCAGTGCCGATCATTTTGCTGGTCGTTGGCCGAAATTTAGAAGCTGGTATAAATGGCAAGATATTTTAAACTATACAGGGTTGTTGATTAACCAACGACCCGGGCATAAAATTAATCACCGTTTTTTGCAACAATTAAACGCCATTAACCCCAATACATTTGTTGTAAACAGCACGAAAGCTATTGAGGTTTCATCATCTTCCATTAGAAAGGATTTAGACTTTTATTCTAGCAAGGATTTATTGTCCGATGATGTGGCTCAATACACCAATACAATGGGGATTTATCGTTAACTCACACATATAAACGGAACATATAAACACATATATTTACTTGATTAAATTTAAAAAAATGGCTTTATATAACAAGCATCGGATAAAATCATTTTTCCTAAAACGACAAAAAGATTTTAATGAACCAGTTAAGCTTAGCCCCATCGGTACTGTTGTTGGTCACAGTTAGTTATTTTGTGTTGCTTGCTTTTATCGCTAAAAAGACCTCAAAACAAGCAAGCAACTT
Organism: uncultured Alcanivoracaceae bacterium; assembly: GCA_964564165.1. Lineage (GTDB taxonomy): Bacteria > Pseudomonadota > Gammaproteobacteria > Xanthomonadales > Marinicellaceae > NORP309. The sequence continues at coordinate 3,231 of CAZLZZ010000051.1, forward strand.
AGATTTTTACAACGGATCAAAACAATCTCCATGGTTTGTTGTGGCTTTTGGCATGGTTGGCGCAACGCTTTCCGGGGTAACTTTTATTTCGATTCCTGGCTGGGTACACAACACTCAGTTTTCCTATTTACAAATGGTCATGGGTTATACCGTTGGTTATGGGATCATCATGTATGTTTTGTTGCCGATGTATTACAAAAGAAATTTGATTTCAATCTATGGCTACCTTAACCAGCGATTTGGAACAACCTCTCACAAAACAGGTGCGAGTTTTTTTATCGTATCAAAAATCATTGGCGCCTCTTTTCGTTTGTATTTAGTGGCCATGGTCTTACACGACTTTATTTTTTCCTATTATGGCATTCCTTTTTGGCTGACGACATTAATTAGCTTGCTGCTGATTTGGAGTTATACCGTAAAAGGCGGGATAAAAACCATTATCTGGACAGATACTTTGCAGACTTTTTTTATGATCGCTGCCATTCTAATCGCCATATTTTCCCTTTCATCTGCCTTAAATTTGGATTTTTCAGGCGTGGTGACAACCATTAGCAACCATGATTATTCAAAAGTCTTCTTCTTTGATGGCGGTTGGTCAGATAAAAACAATTTCTACAAACAGTTTTTAGCAGGGGCCTTATTAGCGGTGGTCATGACAGGTTTAGACCAAGATATGATGCAAAAAAACCTCAGCTGTAAAAACCTGAAAGACTCGCAAAAAAACATTCGGTGGTTTTTTGTGGTTCTGGTATTGGTCAATATAATAATAATGTGTTTGGGCGTTTTATTGTATGTTTATGCCAACCAACAAGGCATTGATTTACCCACAGACTCAAACGGCAAAATCATCACCGATAAAGTGTTTCCTAGTATTGCCTTAAATTATATGCCAGCCTATTTGGGCATAGTGTTCTTGGTGGGAATTTTGGCAGCGGCTTATTCAAGCGCCGATTCAGCCTTAACCTCCTTAACCACCTCATATTGTGTAGACATTAAAAATGAAATAAACACACCAAAAAAACAACGCATGTTGATTCATTTTGGTTTCACATTGATCTTGTTTGTGACTGTTGTGGTGTTTAAATACACCATGAACGCATCCGCTATTTCGGCTTTGTTTACTTTGGCGAGCTACATCTATGGACCATTACTGGGGTTGTTTGCATTTGGAATGATTACAAAAAGATCAGTAAGAGATAAGTATGTGCCAGCAATAGCGGTTCTTTCCCCCATTTTAACCTTTGTTTTAAACAAATACTCACAACAACTTTTTGCTGGCTACCAGTTTGGTTTTGAGCTGCTGTTCATTAATGGCTTATTGATGTATTTAGGATTGTTGCTTTTTTCAAGCAACAAAAATCAAGTTCCTAGAGTCTAATTAATTGATACAAAACCCCTCTAATCATGCGACATCTTGTAAAAAATCCGTAGAATATAAAGTACGTATAATTTAAAGGAAAAAATGCAACCTAAAACCAGCACTTTACCGCATGCCATTTTGGTGTTTCTTTCTTTGGTGACGATGATTTCCATTGGCTTCTTTAAAATGGAAATTTCTCTGCACATTGTTCTTTATATTGTACTAATTTGGGTAGCCATAAATGCCCGAATACTGGGCTATACCTTTGACGACATTCGGAGCATGATGAGCAAGAGTATTTCGCGTTCTCTTTCAGCAATATATGTGTTTCTATTAATCGGCATGGTGATTGCCGCTTTCATGAAAAGTGGCACAGTTGTGGCTTTGATTTATTATGGGCTAGATTGGATTACTGCCCAATGGTTTTTGCCTGTTGGTTTAATACTGTGTGCGTTTATGTCTTTGGCAACAGGCACTTCATGGGGAACAGTAGGGACTCTTGGTGTGGTTTTTATTGGCATTGGAACAGTGTTGAATATTCCTTTGCCACTGGTAGCAGGCATGATAATCTCAGGTGCAACTTTTGGTGACAAGCTTTCGCCTATTTCAGATACCACCAACTTGGCAGCCATGAGTACTGATACCGATTTGTACGAGCATATTCGATCCATGTTGTTTACCACCGTACCTACTTTTTTGATTGTTTTGGTGATGTTTGCCTACATGGGTTATGGCGTGGATCCAACCGCTTCTTTTTCTGATATTGCAGTCATTCGCCAGGTTTTGGCGAACAGCTTTAACCTCAACCCATTGATTACTTTTATTCCCATTGTTGTGCTTTTTGTTTTAAGCATGAAAAGATATGCACCAGAAGTTACCATGACCGCCAGTATTGTTGCGGCAAGTTTAATAGCAATATTTTATCAAGACAACTCGGTAGCAAATGTTGCCAATGCGCTTTGGGAAAACACCAAGGGCGATACTGGCACAGAGATGATAGATGATTTATTGGGCAGAGGTGGCTTGTACTCAATGGCTTGGACTTTGTTATTGTCGCTTATGGCAATAGCCATGGGTGGTATTTTACACGGCGCTGGTTTTTTAACGGTATTACTTAAAGGCATTATCTCTAGAATTAAAAAAGCGGGCTCATTGGTTGCAGCAACCATTTCAACAGCCGTGATTGGCAATTTATCCATGGGAGAAACCTATATTGTTATTATTCTAAATAGCCAACTTTACAAAAAAGCCTATCAACAAAAAGGCGTTAAATCCTCGGTTTTATCTCGCTCAGTAGAGGAGGGCTCAACCTTGACAACAGCCTTAATCCCTTGGAGCACCACCAGTATATTTTATGTAACAACCCTGGGAGTAGCAACCTTAGACTATGCGCCCTATGCTTTGTTGAATTATATTAACCCGTTATTGGCCATTGTCTTTGCCTATTTAGGAATCGCCATTTTCAAGATAACTAAAACCAACAAAGAGCAATAAAGCTGTATCAAATAATTTTACATCTATTGTAGGGGCGGCGATTTATCGCGTCCAATTTTTCGTGTGAATTAATGCGCCAGACATAGACGCGATAAATCGCCGTCTCTACAGTTGGTTTTGGTATGGCAAAATAGTGACTTGATGTCTTTGTCAAACATGCTACCTCCCTAACAATACTTGTGTTATTAGTGTACACCAATTCATTGACGGTGAACACGTAGGTTGGCGCTGAGGTACGAAGCCCAACAGCAATCTATCAACAAACTATTAAACAAACAAGGGTTGTGACAAAATTCACCACACTCTAATTCATCATCAACCCAAACACCGCAATGTTGGGCTTCGTACCTCAGCGCCAACCTACATTTAAACAGATAAATACTTTACAAAACAAGAGCAACAAAACCCGTACTTTCTCTAAAAGAAAGTACGTTAGATAAAATCTTGCCCAAGAATTTGCACCAACATTGACGGGTCAATGTTTCCGCCGCTGATAATAACACCAATTTTTTCATTTGGGTTTACTTCTACAGCTTTGCTTAGTAATGCCGCCAAACCCAATGCTCCTGATGGTTCTACCACTATTTTCATGCGCAGCAAATGAAATTGTACGGCTTGCATGATGGCTAATTCGGTCACGGTCTTCATAGCATTTACGTGTTTTTGGATTAATGGAAAAGTAAGCTTGCCCAAAGAGGTGGTTCTTGTGCCATCGGCGATGGTGTTGGGATTTGGGATGCTGACCAGTTGCCCTGAATAAAAGGATTGAGTGGCATCATCGGCATTTTCTGGTTCAATGCCAATAACTTCACAGTTTGGATTTAAGCCTTTTGTGGCAATGGCAGAACCACTCAACAAACCACCACCGCCACAGGGAACCAATAATTTAGTCAAGCCCCTTACTTTTTGCTGCAGTTCGTATGCTGCAGTACCTTGTCCTGCAATGACTTGCCTGTTATCAAACGGTGCAATTAAGCTATAGCCAAATTTTTCTTGGATTTTGCCAGTGACATTTTCACGCAATTCTGTTTTTACATCATAAATCACCACTTCTGCACCATAGCCCTTGGTGGCAGCCAGTTTGATTTCAGGTGCGTTGTTGGGCATAACGATGGTGGTTTTTATGCCCAGTGTTTTGCCAACTAAAGCAACTGCTTGAGCATGATTACCCGATGAAAAGGCGATAATGCCACGTTGTTTTTCTTGTTTTGTCAATTGTGAAATACAATTAAAAGCACCGCGGAATTTAAAGGCCCCAATTTTTTGAAAGTTCTCACATTTGAAATAAACTTCTGCCCCTAACATTGAGTTCAATGTAGAAGAAGACAAAACAGGTGTTTTGTTGGCGTGTCCTTCAAGGCGATTTACTGCTTCTTTTATTTGTTCAAACATCTTTTCGTTATTGGTTAAATCAGGTTATACTATAGCACTTAATTAAAAGAGCAAAACAAATGTTTTCATTAAAAAACAAAGTGGCACTAATTACTGGTGCATCAAGAGGCATTGGCGAAGAAGTGGCAAAACTTTATGCAAAAGCTGGAGCACATGTGATTGTGTCCAGTCGCAAGCAGGAAGGTGTTGATGCTGTGGCTGAAAAAATTAAAGCCACTGGTGGAAAAGCCACCGGCATTGCTTGTCATATTGGCGATCAAGGAGCAATAGAGGGACTGATTGAAACCATAAAAAAAGACTTTGGTCGGCTAGATATTTTGGTCAATAATGCAGCAGCCAATCCTTATTTTGGGCACATTTTAGACACGCCTGTTTCTGCCATGAAAAAAACCATCGAGGTCAATATTGAAGGCTACTTTTTAATGAGTCAATTAGCAGGGCAAATGATGCGTGACAATGATGGTGGTTGTATTATTAATACCGCATCAATTAATGGCGTGACACCGGGCCCAATGCAGGGTATCTACTCGATTACTAAAGCGGCAATAATTTCCATGACCAAGGCCTTTGCCAAAGAATGCGCACCACAAAACATACGGGTCAATGCAGTGCTACCTGGATTAACCGACACCAAATTTGCATCGACCCTAACCAGCAATGAATTTATGTTGAAACAAATCATGCCACTGATACCCATGAATCGCGTAGCTGACCCGTCTGAAACCGCAGGTGCTTTTTTGTTTTTGGCATCCGATGCTGCCAGTTATATCACGGGCATAAATATTCCTGTTGATGGCGGCTTGTTAATCTAATGTTCAGAATTTATTTAGCTATTGTTGGGCTTTTTTTCTGTTTTATTGGCAAAACAGAACAACTATTGGGGCCTTTACAGGCGGGCTGGAAGGGAGAAAAAGTGTGCGAGTTATTAAACGAAGATGACCATCAGCGAATTTTACGCTGTACTTTTCCACCAGGTGTTGGCCATGAAAAGCACAAACACAATGCCCACTTTGGTTACGCACTGGCAGGCGGCAAAATGCAGCTAACCGATGACAAAGGAACCAGAGTTGTTGAATTAAACACCAACAGTTATTTTAAAAGCGAAGGAAAAAAATGGCACGAAGTGTTAAATACGGGCAGTACTACTGTGATATACTTGATGATTGAATTAAAAAAAGAAATCGATTATGAACAATAGCCCTTTCTTCTTCTTGCTGGTTTTACTTTGTTCAATATGCGCGCATGCAAAAGGTGAAGACTACGTTGATTGTGGCGAATCCAAACAAGCCATTGAATTGGCCAAAATGATAAAAGAGAGCCAAGATCAAAAGAGAGGACGATTAACCTGCAACAAATCACTGTCAACAATTGCACTACTCAAAGCCAGGAAAATGGCAAAATACAGCAAAGTTGATCACAATATAGAAAACACTACACCCAATGAACTGTTGAGAGAAAACGGCTTTTTTCTACCAGCCAGTTACAGTATTTTAGGTAACCAGGTTGAGTCAGTTTCGGGCGGCAAGAAATCACCTGCGGAAATGTTTTCTTATTTTATGACAAGCCCCGGCCATAAAGTCCATTTATTGGGGGAAAACAGCTTTTTCAAAACCCAACACCAAATTGGAGTTGGTTACTATTCAGATATTAATTCTGACCATATTGACTATTGGGTTGTTTATATTGCCTCCTTAAAAGAGCCTTTAGAAAAGAACAATAATTTAAAAATCCCGTTTGTTGTTACACATGAAAAAGGAAAACAAACCTTCAAAGCGGTGAAGAGCCAGCAAAGGTTTAAAAAAGGAGATACTCTTCATTGGCGGGAGTTTAAAAAGTAAAAAACTTACTTGTAACATCCCTGGATTTGGCCTTAAAGTCTTCAAAGTTTTCGTTTCTTAACTCAGCAATTACTTGTGCAATATGCGGCAAATGCTTTGGCTCGTTTCTTCTGGTTTTTAATTTTAAATCTCGCGGGATCAAATATGGGGAGTCGGTTTCAATCATTAAACGCTTGCTGGGAATGTTTTTCACCAACTCACGCAAGTGCAATCCACGGCGTTCATCACATATCCACCCAGTAATTCCAATATGGCAATCTAAATCGATGTAATCAAACAGTGCTTGTTTGTTGTCGGTAAAACAATGCACCACCAAATTGCTTAACATATCGCGGTGTTCTTTGATAATAGGATAAAAGTCTTTGTGCGCATCGCGTTGGTGCAAAAACAAAGGAGCCCCGGTTTGAATGGCGAGCTTGATATGCTGTTCAAAAGAGAATACTTGGGCAGCACGCTCAGAAATGTCTCGAAAATAATCCAAACCCGTTTCACCAATCGCGACTACCTTGTCCTGTTTAATCAAGGCCAATATTAAATCTTCGGTTTCGCCTGTATATTCATCGGCATGGTGCGGATGAATACCTACTGTTGAATACAAGTGTTCAGGGAATTCTTGGGTTAGCTCAAAAGCTTTTTGTGAACATGATTCTGTTGATCCCGTAACAATCATGGTGTTTACACCGACATCGAGGGCAGACTGTATAACTTGCTTTCTATCCTTATCGAAACTTTCATGGGTTAAATTCGCACCAATATCTATCATTGTTCATTTATCATTCAGCAAAAAAAGCATAATATACCAATATGTTAAACAATCGGAGAAAAAGCATGAGATTTTTTCAAAAACTATTAATAGCTACCACATTACTTGTAACAGCACAGACAAAAGCCTTTACCCCAGAATCTGGATTCTGGTGGAATCCCGATGAACCGGGTTCGGGTTATGCGATAGAAATACAGGACAATTTTTTGTTTATTGCCACCTATGTTTATGACGAAGGCGGTGTACCAATCTGGTATACGGCTGGCGCAACTATGGGCGGCAATTCTGAATTTCAAGACAATTTGAACTATACCTTTAATGGAACCTGTATAGATTGTAACTTTACGCCAACCACCACTTTAATCGGTGAAAGGGGCAATATTGATATTATTTTTGATACCGAAACGACGGCGACTATTCGTTTTCAAGGTGCGGTTAAAAACATAGAAAGGTTCAATTTTCTATTGGGTGATGAAACTCAAAGGATGCTGGGTGAATGGCAGGCTGTGATTGATTTTTCAGGCCTCAATTTTGATTTCCAATTCAGTGGCGATGTGTTATTGTTTGATATTTTGAGTTCATCTGGAGGAGATGATTTTGCAGAAGGTTGTCGTCCAGACAATGCTCAAGATGGTTTTTGTTCAGACTTTGCTTTGAATAATCATGAAATGGCAGCCACTTTTGATTTTCAAAACAACCAGTTATTAATTGTGGTTGACGACAGTCCTGATTTTTGGCTGGCATACTATGTTGATCTGGGTTTAAATCAATTTGATGGCGTGGTAGAGTTGTATCCAAAGAGTACAGGACGTAACTTTGTGTTCCACCCTGTTCGTGGGTTTAGGTCGGCCAGTCGTTCATTTATAGAAACCGGTGTTGGTCCCTCGAAAAAGGCCAAATATGACAACAAAGCAGTAAGAGGAATAGCAGGCAACTTATCTGTATTGCCAACTTCAAAAACCTTGTCTGAGTTTAGCAAGGATGAACAAACCAAGCTCTTAAGACAACAAACCATCATTCAAACACTGATTGATAGTTTAGATTCACAGAAGGACCCCTCTATTAATTAATCATTCCGGTTTTAAAAAGGCTTTGTAAAAACAGGGCCTTTTTATTGTTACAGCACGTTTGTATAAAAAATTTTGGGAATCGTGGCTCTAGACTGTTTAAGCACGACTAAAGTCGCGATTCCGATTGTTTTTCCACGGGCCTTTAGTTCTACAACAACCTATAAAATTTTAGTCCACAGTCGTTGAGTTGGTACTTTTTGTCGGGTCTTCATGAATAATAATCTCCGCATCAGGAATCAAGTCCATCAATTTCTTCTCCAGACCATCGGCAATTTCATGGGCTTTTAATAAACTCAACCGATCATCTAACTCAAGGTGAAACTGAATAAACTTATCTTTGCCCGATTGACGCGTTCTAAAATCATGATAACCTAGGGCTTGCGGGGTGTCATTGATGGTTTTTAAAATCAGTGCTTCGGTTTCTTCGTCTAGCTTTTTATCCATCAACTGCTGAAATGAGCTGTAGCCTATTTCAAAAGCGCTTTTGAAAATATACACAGCAATCAAAATAGCAAATACCGCATCTGCCCACAAGTGACCCTGAATGGTTAAATACAAAGCAACCAGAATACTAAAGTTCGCCAACAAATCCGTTACATAATGCAATGAATCGGCCTTAATCGCTAAATTGTTGGTGACTTTAACCACGTGTCTTTGATACAAAACCAATATCAAGGTAATAACAATAGAAAAAACCATCACCGCAATACCCACATGACCATAAGTCATCACTTGTGGGTTTTGTAAGCGTTCAATGGCATTAAAAATTAAGAAAACAGCAGACCCCGCAATAAAACTTGCCTGAGCCAAACCTGCCAAAGGCTCGGCTTTTCCGTGTCCATACGGGTGCTCTTCATCCGCGGGCATCAAGGCATAGCGCACCGCAAAAAGATTAATGATAGAAGCAAACGAATCCATCAAAGAATCAATCAAAGAAGCCAGGATACCAATAGAGCCAGATAGATACCAAGCAATGGCTTTGGCAATAATCAAAATAATCGCCGTGGCAACCGAAGCATAGGTAACGCGTTTTAGTAATTGTGCGTGATTTGTATTCATTTGTTTTTCATTTCTCTCGCAGAGGCGCAGTGCCGCAGAGGTTAAAAGATTATTCTTTTAAATTATTAACTATTCTTGTAATGCCCTCTTTCATCAGAGATTCATTAAAGTTTAATAAATAGCCCAAGTTTATATTAGTTAGTTTAAGGTAAGTTAGCAATTGCTTTTTATGCACGGGGTGTAAATTTTCAACCGACTTAAGCTCTAGTAAAACCTTATCATTGATAATAATATCTGCCTTAAAGCCCTCATCAAAAAGTATTTCTTCATAAGTAATTGGAATAGGTACCTGTCTTTTTACAGTTAGCCTATGTTGTTTTAATTCATAACACAAAGCAACCTCATAAATTAATTCTAACAAGCCAGGGCCGAGTCGTTTATGAACTTTGATTGCAGATTCAATAACCAATGTCCCAATTTCATTTTCTGTCATACTATATTTCCTTAGTTTATATTCATTCCATTAACATTAACTCATCATTCCTCAGCGTCTCTGCGAGAATAGTTTTTTTAAACCCAATCACGAGGAACCAAATATTCATACAACCTAGCCTCATTACTGCCTGCTTCTGGTTGGTAATTGTAGCGAAATGAAACTTCAGGGGGCAGGGACATTAAGATGGACTCTGTTCGACCTCCAGATTGTAATCCAAAAAGTGTGCCTCGGTCATAAACCAGGTTGAATTCTACATAACGGCCACGGCGGTATTTTTGAAAGGCCTTGTGCTGCTCATTAAAAGTTGTGTCTTTGCGTTTTGTTACAATCGGAAGATAGGCTTGGACATAAGCATTGCCAATGGCCTGAATGAACTCAAAGCTTTTTTCAAAACCCCATTGGTTCAAATCATCAAAAAACAAACCACCCACTCCTCGGGTTTCTTGTCTGTGTTTTAAATAAAAATACTCATCGCACCAAGCCTTGAATTTCGGATAAACTTGCTTTCCAAAAGGCAAACAAGCCACTTTAGCCGTTTGGTGCCAGTGCACGATGTCTTCATCAAACGGATAATAAGGCGTTAAATCAAAACCACCTCCAAACCACCATTTGTTATCACCACTATTATTCTCGCCACCTCTGGTTCTAAACACACGAACATTGGCGTGAGAAGTTGGAATAAAAGGGTTGTCGGGATGAATCACCAACGACACTCCAGAGGCTTCAAACCCAGAACCAGCCAACTCAGGTCTTTTAGCCGTGGCAGAGCTGGGCAATTTATCGCCCAAAACATGTGAAAAATTAACTCCCGCAGATTCAAAAATATCACCGCGCAACACACGGGTTCGTCCACCACCACCGTTGTCGTGTTGCCAGGCATCTTGCTTAAACTTTTGGCTGGGTTCAATGGATTCAAGGCTGTTGCAAATATGGTCTTGTAATCCCTTAAAATAAGTTAGGACTTGTTGAAACTGTTTGTCGTTCATTTTTGTATTGAATGGTGAGTAATTGCATATTTTATCCCAAATATTGTTGATAAGCCTTATAATTCAACTCTTAATTCAACTTGCACGAAATACAACAGGAATCAGGGCTGTTTAAACCTTGCGTCCGCATAAAAAGAGAAAACCAAAGAGAAAGCTATGGCAGTTTTAGGAAAAATCAATCAATTAGAAATAGTCCGAGCAACCGACTTTGGCTTGTTACTTGAGGGCGGACATTTGGGCCATATTCTATTGCCCAATAAGTTTTTGCCCAAAGACTATCGCCACGGTGAAAAACTGCAAGTATTTGTCTATTTGGACACCAATGATGAGGTGGTAGCCACCACCCAAACTCCAAAGATTCGCCTGGGGGAATGTGCTTTTTTAAAGTGTGTTGACATGAACAAAACTGGGGCTTTCTTCGATTGGGGGCTGCCAAAAGACCTGATGGTTCCTTATGCCGAACAATCTTACAAAATTTATCCAGATTTGTATTACACCATTTATATGTACCAAGACAGCGCCTCAAAACGCTTGGTCGGTTCGATTAAACTCAGCAAACATTTAGAAGAGTTAAACACTCACTTTAAACCCCAACAAGCCGTTGATTTGTTGATTTGTGGAAAATCAAAACTGGGTTTTAAAGCAGTGATTAACAAAACGCATCTGGGGCTTATTCATCACTCTGACGTGTTTAAAACCATTCGTTTGGGGGAAAAAACCCAAGGCTATATCAAAGACATTCGTGAAGACAAAAAAATCAACCTGTGTTTTAATTTGCCAGACTCTAAACAACAAGGCAGCCTTGCCACGCAAATTTTAGAAGACCTAAAACACAACAGTGGCGTCTCAAATATGACCGACAAATCGCCACCTGCTGAAATTTATGCCAAATGGAATGTTTCAAAGGGCAGCTATAAAAAAGCACTGGGCTCTTTGTATAAACAACAATTAATAGTGATTTCAAAAGACAAAATTGAGTTGGCAAAGCAATAATGACCTATTGCCTATTTTAAAACACCCAAATCACGATAATGAAACCGCGAATTATAGTGCAATCACTTGGTATGTATAGCAAATATAAAAAACACGTCGTCACCTTATTGGTGATAAGTTGTTTTTTAGGTTTGCTAGGAGCTTGTACTATAATCGTGTTTTCACTATTGGGACTTGGGAAACATCCTAACAGCCCTTATAATTAGCTCATGCGCAACTTATTAATTTTATCTTTAGTTTTATCTATTTTGGCACTTTCATCCTGCAATCAACCAGAGCAGGCTCAAAAAATCAACACTGCCTCCAAAGCTGACTCCAGAACCACATACACCATTTTAGCATTGGGAGATTCATTGACCGAAGGCTTGGGCGTGGCTGAAAGCGATAATTATCCTTCACAATTACAAAGTATGCTGCCAAAGCACATCAAAGTAATCAATGCGGGTTTAAGTGGCGAAACCTCAACAGGTTTGCTTAATCGGCTGGACTGGGTGTTGAAACAAAAGCCCGACTTAACCATCTTAACCATTGGAGCCAATGACGCTATGCGTGCTTTGCCCATAAGTTTAACCAGCCAAAACATCGACCAAATCATTGCGAAAATCAAGCAATCTGATTCGGCAGTTATTTTAGCAGGCATGCAAATATATGACAATTTAGGCAAACAATATGTACAGGATTTTAATGCTTTGTATCCAAAATTAGCAAGTAAACACGACATTACTTTGATTCCCTTCTTTCTTGAACATGTGGCAGGCGTTGCACAATATAACCAAAAGGATTTGTTGCACCCCAATGCACAGGGTTATAAAGTGATTGTAGAAAAAAATATTTCACCCGCCGTTAACCAACACTTGGATTCTTTATGAACAACCTTTTAAAAGCCAACAACATCAACAAATCTTATGCGCTAGAAGATCAAGTGATTGATGTGCTCAAAGACATTTCCTTGTCCATCAAGCAGGCTGAATTTGTTGCTATAATGGGTAAGTCCGGTTCGGGCAAATCCACCCTAATCAGTATATTGGCAGGTTTGGATTCGGCGGATTCAGGGCAAGTCTTTCTTGGAGACAAAGAGTTAACCGGAATGAGTGAAGATGAACTGGCGGTCATTCGACAAACCGACATCAGTTTTGTCTTTCAGTCATTTCATTTGATTCCGACATTAACGGTTGCCGAAAACATTGGCTTTCCTTTAAAACTCAGTGGACAGTTTTCCGATGACAAGGTCACTGCTTTGCTAGAAAAGGTAGAGTTATCAGAGCGCAATAACTCCTTTCCCCATCAGCTTTCTGGCGGTGAAAAACAACGCACAGCGATTGCTCGGGCTTTGATTACCCAACCGAAAATATTGTTTGCCGATGAGCCTACGGGCAATTTGGATGAAAAAAATGCCGACAGCATCATGCGGTTATTGATGGGTTTGCAACAGGAATTCAACACGGCCTTGGTGGTGGTTACCCATGATTCTGCCATTGCACAGTTGGCGAATCGAACCATTCGTATTGTCAACGGGAAAATTGCTTGAAAAATTTAGGCATCATTATTTGGCGCGAGTGGTTTAACAACAAAATGTATCCTTTGTTGTTTGTTTTGTGCATTGTCGTTTCTATGGGTGCTTATTTAACCCTTGATGCGTTGCAACAATCGGTAGATGACTATATTGACAACAACCAAAAACAAATAGTTGGTGGCGACATTGTTATCACCCACAACCAAGCATTTCCCGATGAGTTGTTGTCATCGGTTCAGTTATTAATAGACAAAACCCAAGTGGTTTATGATTTTCAGTTTAATTCAATTGCTTATACGCAAGACGAGTCACTTCTGACGCGCATCAAAGCCGTTAGCGCTGCCTATCCTCTTTATGGCAAGTTGATTTTAAGAAACAATGACTCGAAATGGCAACAAGGAACGGTTTTGGTTGAGCAACAGGTTTTGAGATCGCTCAATTTGAGCATAGGCGATAAGCTAAAAATAGGCGAAGTTAAATTAATCATTCACGATGAAATCATCACCGAACCAGACCGACCTCTGACTGCTTTTGGTTTTGGTGCCCGAATCATCATGCACCAATCAGATCTGGCAGCAACAGGCTTGGTTGGGCAGAAAAGCCGGGTTAATTATCGCATTGAGATTAAAGCCACAGAAGAGGAACAACAAACTTTGTTTGATGAATTAAACGCATTGGTTACTGCCTCTGACAACACAGAAATCCAAATCAAAACCGCCGAGCAATCCAACACTTCAATCTCAAACTTAAGCCAAAATTTTCTGGTGTTTTTAAAATTATTGGTGATTGCGGTGATTGTCTTGTCAGCAATTGGCATCATGAGTATCGTGCGGGCTTTTGTGGCAAAACAACAAAACACCAACGCCATTCGTAGTGCTTTGGGCGAGAAAAACTCTGATATTGTTAAATCTTTCCGCCTGTTGTTTCTGTCAATGGCATTTATTTCGGTGGTTTTGGCATGGTTGGCAAGTTTGTTGGTGGTTTTTTTTGGCAAAGAGGCTTTCTTGGCGATACTGCCCAATGACATTGTATTGGCTATTCCTTATTTGAGCTTTTTAAAAGCCACAATCATTGCTCTTGTCATGACTGGCTTGATGATTCATATCACATTAATTGGCATCAAGCACATCAAACCTGTGGCCGTTTTGCACAAGCACCAAAACCAACAGTCAAAACCCAAACCGCCATGGCTTTGGATGCTGGTTTCTGCTTTTGGTATTTTGCTGCTGGTATATTCTGAAATTAATTCGGTTAAACAAAGTCTGCAAATATTTGTTGGTTTATTGTTGATGTGGTTGTGTTTTGCACTGTTGACCAAGGTTCTGATGTGGACCATTAAAGGGTTGCTGGATAAAAAAGTCATTAAACACTGGAAAACAAATCTGGCATTGCAAAATATTTTTCGCAAAAACAACCAATCGAGTTTGTTTATTACCACCATCGCCATGACCACCATGGTATTGGGCACCATCACCTTATTGGACAACTCCATTCAACAACAATTGATTTCCACTTATCCCGAAGATGCACCGAATTTTTTCTTGTTAGATGTACAAACCGATCAGCAACAAGAGTTGGATAAAATATTGGGGCAAAAGTTAACCTATTATCCCGTGGTACGTGCCCGCATCAAATCGGTTAACGGCATAGAAACCGCCGAACTAAAAACCAAACTGGGAAGATATGACAACATCGAAAGAATGTTCAACCTGAGTTATGGTAACGATTTATTACCGACCGAAAAACTGGACAAAAGCCTTGAATCAGGACAGTTGTTTGCCAAAATAGGAGATGCAGGAGACGCAGGAGACACAGCAGACGAGGTTCCACTGTCTATCCTAAGCAGCTTTGCTGAGTTTCTACAAGTGGGACTGGGCGATACCGTTACTTTTAATATTCAAGGAATCTCCATCAAAGCAAAAGTTACCAGTATTCGCAAAAGGCTTAAACGTGGGCCATCGCCCTTTTTCTATTTTATTTTCCCTCCCGAAGTATTGGCAGATGCACCCCAAATTCGTTTTGCCACCGCCAAAATATCTGATCAACAAAGAGTCACCATGCAAACCCAAGTTGCCAAGGCCTTTCCTGGCATTACTACGCTCGATGGTGGCAGCATTGCCAAAAAACTCAAAGAGTTTGTTGACCAGCTTAAACAATTGGTGCAGGTGTTTACTGCTCTGAGTATTTTTGCAGGGCTATTAATTTTTATCACCTCACTGATCTCCACCTCACAAGATCGACTGCGCGAAAGCTTCTATTACCGCATGATGGGCATGGTTTCCAAAGACTTGTTTAAACTCACACTTATCGAGTTTTTATCATTGGGCTTGTTTGCATTCGGAATCGGTGCCTTAGTCGCTACGCTGTTTTCGGCGATTATCAGCAATAACTGGTTTAACCTTGACTTGATTATTCCATGGCCTGTGGTGTTGTATTCAACCTTGATTATAGTTGTGTTATTGGTTGTGATCAGTGTGATTTATAATAACCATGTTAAACGTTCAAAGGTGATTGAATTTCTGGCCAGTGAATAATATGTTTTTTTCTCTCGCAGAGGCGCAGAGCCGCAGGGAAAAGAAAAGATCAAAAGAAAAACTACGATGAAGGCCTGTCAGGGATGATACCCAGAAATTAAAACTACCGGAAGTGTTTTTTATCCACTTATTCTTAAAGACACAGTTTTATGGACGGTATGGATTTGTATTTATAACTCATTAGGAATCGGGGCTTTAGCCCTGTAGTTTTGCCGAGTTAGGCGCGACTAAAGTCGCGGTTCCAATATGAGTTTTTTGCTAAATTTTTTTTCTGCACTCCCGCAAAAATAATACACTTTTATGGATGGTATGGGACGCTACCAGTTTATCAGCGGCTATCACTACAAAGTGCACGCCTAATTGTAAATATGGGTTAAAAGGTACGCGATTAAACTACAGAACAAACAAAATAAAGCAAAAAACCACATCAAACCATGATAAACTTAGTTTTTAAAATTAAAATAGCAATTTATGGGATGGCTTTTTATTGTATAAAGCGTTATCAGTGCACAATGCACCCTAATAATTGTTATGT
>CAZLZZ010000052.1:0-6075 GCA_964564165.1 uncultured Alcanivoracaceae bacterium
AATTTATGTCAAAGTCGTTGTTAACAATCTCCGCGATAGCGGCTTCGTCCAACAAAAAAATCCAGCGGACGCAAAAAGACGCGCCGCTGATTTAGGCGTTATACTCAAATAAAACAGTAGTTTAAATGAGTAGCTCTATAGAAAAAGATTTGGGGTCTAAGTGTAAAATCACAAACAAACCAGAACCCTAATCGCATTCATTCGCACTAACGCTTGAGACAGAGCTTTTAAGGTTTCTTCTTTTTGCGTTTGCAGGTGTTGGATTTCTTCGATTCTGACATTGTGGTTGATTTTGCTGAGATTTTCTAGGCGCAGGATTTCAGTATCTAGTTCAGCTTCTGCTTGCCCTTGCGCGGATTGAACCAGCTCAGGCACCAGACTTTCGGCCTTCTTTTCTATCACGGCGATGATTTTTTTTATTTCAGAAGCTTTCATTTTGATTACCTGTAAAGCCACATTTAAGGGCACAGAATCATGGTTGTTGGCAATAAAAATGGGGTCAATGGCATTGGTGCGGTTGATGAGCTTTTCATCGGCGATTAAACGAATGGAGTTGGTTGGTAAATAGCGCGATATTTGCAACCGGGCATCGGCAGGTGCGTGCAAATTAAACAAGGCTTCAATCATGATTGTGGATGGTGGTAAGCCGGTGTTTTTTAGGGTGATTAAACTGGCGTTGCCTTTTTCTTGGGTGGCTATCATTTCCATGGACTCGATTACCATCGGGTGTTCCCAGCTTAAAAAATGCAGCGTTTCTTGGGACAATGCTGTTTCTCGGTCGAAGGTCACGCTCATGCCTCCTTCAATTAACCCGGGGAAATGGGCCTTTAATGACTCTCCGGGTTTAACCAATTCTACGTTGGTGCGCAGTTCTTCATAGTCCACACCATAGCGATCAAACATGCGGTGCATAAAACGCTGACAACTGGTGTCGTTTTGCAACTCAGCATCTTGTAACAACTGGTCGGCAACAAAAGGACGACAGGAGTTGTATTCCAGTAAACGGTCGCGGCCTTTTTGAAAAGCTTGATTGGCTTGGTTGGTCAGTTCCTGTGTTTTTTGAACAAATTCAGCATAGCTTTGTTCATCGCTGTTGTTGATGCCTTCAACCAGTTCGGTTTTTAGTTGGCTAAAAATAGAGAAAGCCGCTGGACAGGTTTTTTCAAAGGCGTTTAATCCTTTGTGATACCAGTTAAACAGTTTTTCACTGGCGGTGTCTTTGAAATAAGGCAAGTGAATGTGAACGGTGTTTTGTTGACCGATTCGATCCAAACGGCCAATTCTTTGTTCTAGTAAGTCAGGGTTAAACGGCAAATCAAAAAATATAACATGGTGGGCAAATTGAAAATTGCGCCCTTCTGAGCCAATTTCTGAACACAATAGGATTTGCGCACCGGTTTCCAGATTGGCAAACCAAGCCGCCGCTTTGTCTCTTTCTATTAAACTTAAATCTTCATGAAAGACTGCTGCGTGTATGCCCTGCTTGACCCGCAAGCTTTCAGCAATGTCTAAAACGGTTTGTTTGTTTGATGCAATTAGCAGTACTTTTTTCTCCTTTAGAGCATCAATTTTTTCAGCCAGCCAAGGCAGGCGTGTATCTAATTTTGTCCAGTTTTCAAAGCCGTCTATTCGTTCAGGGGTCAATTGTAAGGCAATATCTTGCTTGCTCGTTTGGTCGTAGCAATTTTCCAATGGATATTTGTGTAGTTTTCTTTTCGGGAAACCTTTGATGGCTGAACGGGTGTTTCTAAATAACAATCTGCCTGTGCCGTGTTGGTCTAATAATTGTTCAATTAACTGTTGTTTGATGGTTTGCTTTTGTTGTTCTTCATACTTGTTTACAAACAAACCGTCAAGCAACTCAACGTCGCTGTCTTCACTGAACATCTTAACCGTGTTTTTGTGTCCCGTTTTGGTCATTGTTTTGTCTGAGCGCAAGACGTCGATGGCATTGACTATTGACTGATAATTGTGCTCTTCTTCTACAAATTTCTCATAACACTCAAAACGGTTAGTATCTAGTAATCGCAAACGGGCAAAGTGACTTTTTTTGCCCAGTTGTTCAGGCGTGGCAGTCAACAACAAAACACCCTGAATGGCCTTGGCAAGGTTTGCTACCAAGTCGTACTCAGGGCTGACTTCGTCCTGGGACCATTGCAAGTGATGTGCTTCATCAACCACCAGCAAGTCCCATTGGGTTTGTAGCAGTTGGCTAGCACGAGTAGGTCGATTCAGTAAAAATTGCAAGGGTACAATTGCCAGTTGGCTGCTTTCAAACGGAGTAGCAAAACTCGATGATTCTTCAATGCCTTGACACCGGTCTTCGCTATAAACACTAAAATGCAAATTGAAGCGGCGCAACATTTCTACCATCCATTGGTGAACCAGGCTTTCTGGTACGACTATTAACACCCGTTTGGAGCGGTTTTTTAACAGTTGTTGGTGAATGATTAAACCTGCTTCTATGGTTTTTCCTAATCCCACTTCATCAGCAAGCAACACTCTGGGAGAAAAGCGTTTAGCAACACTGTGGGCGATGAATAGTTGATGTTTGAGCAAAGAAGTGCGACAACCCAACAACCCATAAAGCGGATTTTGTTGCAATTCATTGCGTTTTGAAAGTGCCAATTGGCGAAGATTGTACCATTTGTTGGAATCTAAATGCCCTGAGAACATGCGCTCAACCGGCCGGTCGAGTTTAATGGTATCGGCAATTTCGGTTTCCGGCAACAACACATCATCGCCATTTTCGTCAATGCCTTGGTATATCACCAAGCCATTGAGCTCTTGTACAGACTCTACAGTTAGTGTCCAACCGGCTTTGGCAGGGATTTTATCGCCAATGGCAAAAACAATGCGAGAAATGGGTGCATTGTCTTTGGCATAAACCCGAGATTCGTTGACCGCATTAAATACCAGTTTGACCATGCGGTGGTTGATTTCTTCAACGCTACCAAGACCCAGTTCTTGTTCGGTTTGGCTGATAAAGCGCTGACCTTTGATAAATGCGAACTGTTTTGTCATGCTATATTGTTACTATAAGTTTTATAATTTATGTATCATACTTAAAACAGACTATCTTACCAGTTATAGTAATTTTTAAAGGGTATTCTGGTGAATTGCGAATGTTTTGTATGATTTAAGACAAAAAAAACCACAACAAAAGTTGTGGCTTTTATAAAGTTTTTGAAGTTTAAGCTTTTTTTCTTATAGAAACAAACCCTATTGCAATCAAAGCTAAAAACATCAAAATTAAACTTGTCCAGCTATTGACCGGCACCATAACAGGAGGAGCTGCGACTACTACGGGACCAAGCAACAAATCGCCACCTAATACCAAATCAAAAGTACCCATGTCGCCAGTACCAAATCCAGAAACAACAGCAAAATAAGAAACACCAGCGACCAGAATTAGCCCGTCTGCTGGAACTATGGCGCTACCGAACCCAATTCCGTCATCATCGTTTAACCCCGCAAGCATATTCATTGGGCTTAATGGGTCAAAAGCACAATATACAAACAACAACGAATCAGGTAACCCTGTTAAAACCACTTCCATATCTGCAGCCTGTCCTGAAGGGCTGTGAAATTCAAATACCTGATATGACACACCGTCATTTCCAGAATCAGTACTTGGATGCGCGCACCCAGAATCAACACCATCTCCAAAAACACGGTCAAAAGTATTTGTTCCGTCCAAATTCCCTGATACTGTAGCAGACTTAATTGACTCTGGGATACTGTAGTTTAAGGTATCGGTGGCTGTTTTTTCTGTAGCGTTAACTGATAGCGTATATAACATCAATAATATAACGATTTTCATCTTCTCTCCTCTAATTTTGTAAAAAAAAAGTTTAACATGAAACCAATATTACTTTAAGCAATAGTTTGCTTTTTGTTCAAATTATTGACTTATAGCAGTTAATATATACCAAAAGGAACTCGATTGATATTTTGTTAGTTTGGGTGCTATGAGGTTTTCTATCAAAGTCTTGAGTGCACACGGTACTGAACCGGTGCTTTGGCAACTCTTGGTGATTAAAAAACACCTAATCTGGTTTAACCCCAATTTGTTGATAGTTAAAACCCAGCTCTTGCATGCGGACTTTATCAAATTGGTTTCGCCCATCAAAAAACACATTGGTTTTAAGGCTGTTTTTGATTCTATCAAAATCAGGGCTTCGGAACTCTAGCCATTCGGTAATTAATATGATGGCATCGGCATTTTGAAGTGCTTGATATTTATCATCGACATAAACGAATTTGTTGTTGTTTTTTAGAGTGTGGTTTTCTGCTTGTTTTCTGGCTTTGGGGTCGTAGGCTTGAATTTTTGCACCGCGTTTAGTGAGTTCATTGATGATTGTAATGGCAGAAGCTTCTCGCATATCATCGGTTCCTGGTTTAAATGCTAGGCCCCAAACAGCAAACGTATAACCGGTTAAATCTTCTCCAAACTGATTGATAACTTTGTTGGATATGACCTGCTTTTGATCGTTGTTTACAACTTTTACCGCTTCCAATAATTGTGGGGTATAGCCCTTGACGGTTTTTGTTAAGGCTTGTACATCTTTAGGAAAACAACTGCCACCGTAGCCACAGCCTGGATAGATAAAACTGTAACCAATACGTGAATCACTGCCAATGCCATTGCGCACCTTGTTAATGTCGGCCCCAACCAATTCACAGATGTTAGACATTTCATTGATAAAGGAAATCTTGGTCGCTAACATGGCATTGGCTGCATATTTGGTCATTTCGGCACTGCGCACATCCATGGCAATAAAGCGATCGCGGCTCTTCATAAAAGGCGCATACAGTTCGCGCATTGTATTTGTTGCTTTTTCGCTGTCTGAACCCACCACAACTCGGTCGGGAAACATGAAGTCATCAATAGCAGCTCCTTGTTTTAAAAACTCTGGATTGCTCACCACGTCAAAAGCTACGGATAAACTCCTTTTGTCTAACTCTTCTTGAATAACCGCCTTGACTTTGTCAGCCGTGCCCACAGGCACAGTAGATTTATCAACAATAACGGTGTAATCTTCTAGGCATTGCCCAATGTTTTTGGCAGCAGAAAGAACATGTTGTAAATCTGCACTGCCCTTTGCTCCGGTGGGTGTGCCAACCGCAATAAAAATAAGTTGCGCCTTTTTTATGGTCTTGTTTAAATCGGTAGAAAACTTTAAAGACCCTTTCTTTGAATTCTCAACAACCAAATCTTCAAGCCCTGGTTCGTAAATAGGGAAGATGCCTTGGGTTAAGTTTTCTACTTTTTTTTGGTCAATATCAACACACGTTACTGCATTGCCCATTTGTGCAAAACAAGCCCCACTGACAAGTCCAACATAGCCAGAACCAATGATTGTAATTTTCATAAAATAACTTGTTATAATTAGAAAGTTATAATAAACCATCGCTAGACATAAGTCACGCATGACTAATGGCACTATTTATTATTATTCAAATTTGATATTATATTAATAGTCAATAAATAATAGAGGAACAAACAATGGCAAAGCAAGGCAAAAACAGTAAAGTAGAACCTGAAGTAGTAGAAACAGTAGAAGAGACAGTACAAGAAACAAAGCAACAAACTACCGACAGCAATTCCGAAACGTTTAGTCGGGTGTTTTATACAGTTTTATTGGCGTTAATCGGGTGGGTGGCACTTTGGGTGTTTAGTTTCGTGGTCATCATTCAATTTGGTTTTTTGCTAATCACAGGGCAAGTCAATACCAACTTAAAGGGTTTTAACAAAGAAGTGGGGTTGTATCTATTTGATATAATAAAGTTTTTATCTTTCCAGTCAAATGAAAAACCTTTTCCTTTTAGAGGCTGGTCTTATGACGAAAATACAAATAATCAAAATAATACTGAACTAAATGATGCAGAGGTCGTCAAAGCTAGTAAGTAAAGACTATTAATAGAATTTATTTTTCATTTTACTCCCTCCTTTAGGTTCCGGGGTTTTTACCCTCCCTTACAACTCTTTCCTCGGAACCGCTTTTTTTTCAAGTTAAATTACTTCCTAAAGTTCCCTACTCTGCGTTTTCAAAGCTCATTGACGCTTGTCAA
>CAZLZZ010000052.1:6175-19138 GCA_964564165.1 uncultured Alcanivoracaceae bacterium
ATCGCCTTTCAAGCCTTGATTAGGAAACTTTCTAAAGCAATTTAATCTTGAAAAACACCATAAAACTCCCTACTCTGCGTTTTCAAGACTCATTGACGCTTGTCAAATCGCCTTTCAAGCCTTGATTAGGAAACTTTCTAAAGCAATTTAATCTTGAAAAATACCATAAAGCTGCTTGCTCTGCGTTTTCAAGACTCATTGACCATTGGTGATTGGTCGTTTTTAGGTTTGCTAGGCGTGCTAAGAGGTTGTCCTATAATCGTGTTTTCTATATCGGGACTTGCGCCAACTAAAAATCAATTCTTTGATAAGTCCAAACAAGACCAATTATTGATATAATTAAAGAGCTGGGAATTACGATAACATTGCGGTACCAGTTTTTATTTTTGAACCAGTGGGCAACACAAACATAAGCCAGTACAACGACGGTTAGTTGCCCCAATTCAACTCCGATATTAAAGCCAATCAATGCCGAGGTAAAAGCACCACTAGGCATGCCAAAATCATTTAACATACTGGCGAAACCCATGCCGTGTAATAGCCCAAAAGCAAAAACAACAATAAGCCTGCTGGTTTTGATTTTTGCAGAGGCAATGTTTTCGATGCCAATGTATGCGATTGAAAGAGCTATCAAGGGTTCAACCAAATTGGCTGGCAATGAAAACACTTCAAGCATTGCCATTGTTAAAGTAATAGAGTGGGCGATGGTAAACATCGTTATTTGTAAAAGCAATGGCCGAATTTTGATACTCATCAAAAATATGCCCAGTATAAACAATATGTGATCAGCTCCTTTTGGAAGAATGTGCCTGAAACCGACTTTAGCGTAAGTGAAAATTGTGCTGCTTATAGATGGCTTGTGAAACACTTCTGTTAAAGAAAAAGGATTGCTCCATTGATCATCACGCAGCCATTGCCAGTTTGACCAGTGCCACTTTTCTTGAATATCATCTACTTGTCTAACTCTTACTGCGTTGTCTGCATATTGAGATGGGTAGAACCAACTGATGGTTTGTACCGAGCGGTTTATGTTTCCTGTTAAAACAATCAAGCTGATTCTGGGAACTTTGGTATAACCTGGTTCGGGGATACTCACTTTGCTTATTTTTATTGGAACAAGCTTATCATCCAGTTTTAGTTGCACGGACTGGATAAATGATGGGTAAAACGGCAAAAAAGCCCGCCCCAAATCGCTGGCTGACATCTCTCGCAGTTCGTCATACTCTTTTGCATTGGGGGAGTCGGTGGTGTTTTTGTATTGTGAATTGATGCCCGTTAGCAAGGCTTCGATACTGGCACGAATCTCTATTTGATAATGGCCATCGACATGCACGCTGATTTCTACCAGTGCAGGCTTAACAATGTCCGCAAAAACCCAAAGGGGAAAAAACAACAGGAACAACAAACGATAAGAACTGCCCTTAAAACCTAATGCTTTTGTTGGTTTTGTTCTCAACTGTTTTTTGAGAGGTTGGTTGACTTTGTTGGTTGGCTTCATTGGCTGATTTCAACTGCCATTTTGTATTGATGTATGAAGTATGCGACTGGGAGCTAGGGTCTGGGAGCTTGTTTCGCATTTGTTTAAAAAAAGACGGCTTGTCACCCAAGCCGTCTTTTTGATTTGCTTCTTTGTGTGGCTTTGTTACTTTAAAGTAACAGATCCCTCTTTAGATGCGCCGGATAAATCTGTCCATTTCAAATCAATTTTATCACCAACCGCACGGCCTGTTAAAATCACTTGAATAAATGGGTTTTTGGAAACTCCAACGCCTGAGTTGACCTCAAACACTTGTGTGTCGCCAATGTGACCGGTAACTGTTTGTACGTAGTTGGCAGGGATAACGTTGCCTGCTTCGTCTTTGCGGCGCCCACTTTCCATTGCGTGTTTAATTAACATTTTAATCGTTGCAACGTCACCTTTTAATTTCGCTTTTATTCTCATAATATTTCTCCTTAACCGCCGCAGCCGCCAATTGTTACTTTAACTTCTGATTCGGCAGTATAAGATTTACCACCCGCTTTTACTACTGCGACAACTTTAGAGGTTTCACCCATTCTGATGCGAATTTTAAAATCAGGTTTTAAACCTGGAAACATTTTAAATTGTGCGGTTAATGGCGTTGCGTTTTTTTCAACCAATATACTGATTGACTCAATGTTTTCTAAAGTAGAGCTGACTTGAATGGGTACTACTGCACCATTCTCAGCAATCTCTGGTACCTTTAGTTTTATTTTGTCACTTGCTGTTGCCCCTTCTGAGCCAATAGCAACCAAAGCAACTTTGTAGCTGTCGGCTTTGAATGCAGCTTCTGCCCATTGCGCAAAGGCGCTAAACGGCACTAACGCCACAGCACTTCCAGCAATAATTCGCTTTAGCATGCCTCTTCTTGTTAAAATCATTATATCTCTCCTAGTTATATTTAGCCGGTTATTCTAACCCAGCCAGCTTATATTAGCAATATTGAATATATGCTAAAAGCCGTTTTATTGGTTTTAGTTACGTTTCTATATCTTTAAGCATGAAATCAACCGCAGCTTTCACCTCTTGATCCGTTAATTGCAGGTTCCCACCTTTGGCGGGCATCATGCCGTCTTGGCCCTGAAAACCTTCAATGGCATGTTTGTAGACTTTGTCCAGACCTTGTTTAAGTCTGTTTTCCCAAGTTTTGGTGTCTTCGACTGTGGGTGCTCCGGCTAATCCGGGACCATGACACAATTGACAAGAGATTTTGTAAATTTTTTGGCCTATTTCATGGCCCTTAACTTCGGCTGTTTCTGCAACCTCATCTTCTGCCCCTGATCCATATCCCAACAATGCGGGCTTTATTGCAATGGAAGCAGGGTCTTTACAGTCTTTCATACACCTTTTGTTATTGGTGTCGGGTGTGTGGTTGGAATATGCTTTGTCTTTTATCAAAAAACCATCTGCATTTGGCATGGTGATTTCATGATAGCTTTCTGCATTAAAGACAAATTCTTCATCTTCAATAATGTCATTTAAATAAAGAATATAGGCTGATATTGACCAAGTCTCATTCCATGTCAAGGATTGCGGTGAATTAAAGGGCATGGCTCTGTGGGTATAATCCAGTAACGTTGAGGCATAAGGCCAGAAACTTCCAATGGTTTTTTCTGGGGCTAGTTTATTTGTAAGCGTTCCTTCTCCGCCAGCAAGCACCGGGTTGCGTCCAACCCCCTCACCAAATGATCCGTGACAACTTGCACACTGCTCATCATACAACTCTTCTCCGTCGGCAGCAGTTCCGCTACCTGGGGGTAAGTTGTGGTTGTGTGAAACTTCTATGTGCCATCCTGCGATTTCTTCTTTAGAGGCTTTTTTGCCAAAACCAAAGTCTCCAGCAGCAATAGAAATTTCTTTATAATCATTAACACTGGTGGTGTTTGTCACTTGTGTTGCTAAAGGCTCGTTTAAGGCGGTGGCTTTATCTGTATTTGGCACACCATCATTTGTGCAGGCATTAAGCGTTAATGCCAAAATCAAGGTACTTGTTATTTTCAAAGGTCTGTTAAACTTGAACACTTTCCACCTCTCCTGTTTTGTTTACTTTCCAAGTATGAATGGCATTGTTGTGGTAAACACTTGCCACACCTCTTGCCTCTCTGAGTTGCTCAAAGGTGGGCTGTACATAACCATCTTCGCCTGCTGCTCTAGATTGCATGAGCAATTCTTCTCCATTCCATTCAAAAAGCATGCTAAATCGAGTCCAACATTTGTCTAGGACCAGTCCATTGATCTCGGCTTTTTTCCAAGAAACACCACCATCAAGAGAAACATCAACGTGCTTTATTTTTCCTGTGCCAGTCCATGCCAGTCCATTAATAACATATTTGCCATGGGCCTTTAGCGGCTTCTCGGGGCAAGGAAAAGTAATAATAGCCTTGGCTTCCATTATCCAAGAAAACATATAAGCCTTTCCAATCAAGTCTTTTCTGCTTTCGTCTCTAGGGTTCAGAAGGTCTGTGTATTTAGAAGTTTCTTCTCTTTGATACAAAGGCTCGGCAGTAACTTCTAAGCGACGTAGCCATTTAATAGACATGTTGCCCTCCCATCCAGGGGTAAGCAATCTAAGGGGATAACCCTGTTCTGGTCGCAAGGCTTCGCCATTTTGGCCAAACACCACAAGTGTGTCTTCTAGGGCTTTTTCCATGGGAATAGAACGGCTCATAGATGCGGCATCTGCCCCCTCTGCTAACAACCATTTACCTTCTGGTTTAACTCCAACCTCTTCCAATATATATTTCAAAGGAACGCCTGTCCATTCACAACAACTAGTCATGCCATGGGTAAACTGTAGGCGACCAACTTGAGGGCCTTTCCACTCCATTGCTGAATTTGCAGGACATTCTATAAAATGAATGCGAGAAACATTGGGGAACCTTAGTATGTCTTGCATGGACAATATTAACGGCTTATCTACTAAGCCATGAATCATCAACCGGTGTTGCTCAGGATCAATGGCTGGCACACCACCATGGTTTCTTTCAAAGGCCAGTCCATTGGGGCAAATCATGCCTTTTATCTCAGCCAACGGAGTAAAACTAATAGCAGAAATAGTATCGGCAGTCAACCAAGGTACTCGTCTTCTTTTTACTTCCGACTCATGTTTTGATGGTAGACCATAAGGGTTCAAATTTACTGGTGCGCCCAGGGTTTTTTGCCAAGCAGGAACATTTGGCGGCAAGTTATTGGCCACAACAGCGCCAGATGCAACAACTGTTGAAGCAGCAGCAGCTTGACCTAAAAACTTCCTTCTGCTAGATATTTTCGGGCCGCTAGATTTTTCTACAATCGTTTTTTCATCACTCATTGATAGTCCTCTTGTTAATTAGTTTATTAGCAACCTCTAATATTAACAGCAAAGTGTAATGTAAATCTAGTGATATGCTTTAAATAGTCTTAGAAAACTGACAAAACCACCAATGGCTTTAGTTTAATTGTTGCTCAGCAAGAAGCCTTGCCCTTAATTGTTGCGTCAAAAAAGAAGGGCTTGTTTTAGTTGATGTTATCCTTGTGAAATATTCAGGATAGCCTGTTTAAAGTGCGAGAGAGGTTAAGTCCTCGCTTGATACGGTTTACTTGAAAAGAATTTATACTATTGTTGCCATTGAATACTAACATAGCCCGATAAATCAGGCGTGTTGAAGCCATTGATGATTTGGTAGTTTTTATCGGTTGCATTCTCGATTTTTGTAGAAACCTTCCAGTGGTCATTAAAGGTGTAGGCAACGCGCAAATCAATCACGGTGTAGCCCTCTAGTTCGATACCAAAGTCTGGGTTTTTAGAGGCATATCGGATGCTTGAACCGATTGAAAAACGGTTGAAAAACTTATCTATACTTAAGTTCAGCTTGTTATCTGGACGGCGCAATAACGGTGTATTGGTTTGGTCGTTGTTGGCATCCTGAACGGTTGCATTGATATTTAAACGAAGGGTTTTGTAATGGTAATTGTATTCAGCTTCGAAACCCTTGATAGTGGACTCGTTCACATTCACCGGTTTAAATGTCGGGCCTTGAAAATCAACCAAGTTATCTATTTTGTAATAAAAAGCATTCAGTGATAAGCGTTGGGTTTCATTAATTTGAGCCTTTAAACCCACTTCGTAATTGATGGACTCTTCGGGCTTCAAGTCAGGGTTGCCCTCAAATGATAAAAAGCCTAGCTCTGGTGAAAACAATTCATTTAAACTGGGTGCTTTAAAAGCACTTCCTGTTGAAACATTGAACCGAATTTTTTCATTGAACTTGTAAGCCCAATCCAGGTCTGCAGAAGTGTTATTGCCATAAATACTGTTGTGATCATAACGGGCACTGGTAGAAAAAACATGCTGCTTGAAATCACCTCGCCAGTTAACAAAAACTGCCGTGTTGTTTCGTGAGTTGCTGTAATTGAGCTGGCTGATTAACACATTGTTAGAATCGGCATCTTCTTTGCGATAGGTGATACCAAATCCCAAATGCTGGTTGTCAAAAGCTTTATTTGCCAACACATCGAGTGAAAACCTCTCAGATTTAAAGCTATTTGAAAAGGCTTGAGTGGATAAAGCGTTTTTATTGTTGCCAAGTGCCACTTCGGATTGCCAGTCATTCAAAACTGTTCCTGCCCACGTTATGCGAACCACACGTTCTTTGGTATCAGAGTTGCCTACATTAAGAAATGAATCAAAATCGACATCACCTTTTGATTCCAAGTAGTTAAAACTCACTTGTCCATTATCAAGGTTCATGCCTGCTTTTAGATTGATACTCAAGTTTTCATAACCATCGTCATCGGGGTTGAATCCAAAAAAATTATTTTCATTGGTGGCTGAAAACCCATCGGTTTTTTGGCTGCCAAAAACCAGACTGTAATATCCATCTTCACTAACATTCCCATAGCCCAAATCGATATTGTGTGTGTCAAACGAACCTGTGGTATAACGCACATAAGCACTTTCTTGTTTGCGGGTAATTATATTGATCACACCACCAATAGCATCGGATCCATAGTAACTGACACGGGTTCCGCGCACAATTTCAATTCGTTCAATTTGTGACACGGGCAGATGTTCCCATGTGAAGCTGCCAGTAAAAGAAGAGCTTACTCGCATGCCGTCAATCAAAACAAGCGCATGATTCGAGTTGGTTCCTCGCATAAAAACACTGGTTGCAGAACCATTGCCGCCATTTCTTGCCACGTCGATGCCTTGTTGCAAGGATAAAATATCTAGGATGTTGTTGGCTTGTAGATTTAGAATATCCTCTCTGTCAATCACCGAAATTGAGGGGATAACATCGGTTTCTAGCTGTTCGTATCTTGAAGCTGTCACCGTTGTTTTGGCATGTTGGTATATTTGGTTGAATGATTCTTGATCAAGAGAGTCTGGGTTGAATGAGTCTGCGTGCACATTAGCAGACACAAATAAGCATGCCGTTAACGGCAATAATGTGTAGTTTTTCATAGGTTTTCTCTATCGCCCACCGCGATTGTTTGAGTTTGAGTTTAATGTTGGTACTTTCGGTTCTAGGATAATACAGGCAGGTCTCCGGACTTAAAAGATGGCACTTGAAGCCTTCCCAATTGCTCAGTGGCTTATCTAGTTTATCTAACTTAGCATTTACTAAATTTTTCAAATGTACACTTTATTACCGTTACGGGGGTAGTTCTGGATTTGAAACAATGATTCTCACCAGATTCCCTTTTCACCGAAATTTTACTTTCGACACCTTAATATCACAGGGTGAATTTTAACCCTGTAAGTATAGCAATTCTACAACAAAGACTTAAATCTCATTTTTTTGCTGCTTTTCCTGACTTATAACTGGTTGAATCTAGGGTTCTGCCTTTAAAATCAGTATAATTCCCGATTTTTAATAGGATAGAATTATGGGCCTTAGACATGTGGCTGTTGGTCATGATGTACCAAACGATATTAATGTGGTGATAGAAATCCCTATCAATGGCGAAGCCATAAAATACGAAGTAGACAAAGACTCTGGTTTGATTTTTGTTGATCGTGTTTTAAACACCTCTATGCGTTACCCCTGTAACTATGGGTTTGTTCCTCACACCTTATGTGGCGATGGTGACCCTGTTGATGTTTTGGTCATTATGCCAACACCGTTATTACCTGGTTCTGTTATAAAGTGTCGTCCCGTTGGTGTTTTAAAAATGACCGACGAGGCAGGCGAAGATGCTAAAATTGTTGCTGTTCCAGTTGGCAAGGTAACCAACCTGTACAGTGGCATTGAATCAGTAAGAGACCTGCCTAGTTTTATCACAGATCAAATTTCTCACTTCTTTGAACATTACAAAGACTTAGAAAAAGGCAAATGGGTTAAGATAGAAGGCTGGGGTGGTCCCGATGAAGCAAAAAAAGAAATTCTTGACTCTATTGCTGCATTTGATGCAGAAAAAAATAAGCCTCTTTTTTAATCCACCAAAATGAACTTACTAGCCATTGATACTGCTACAGAAAATTGCTCCGCCGCTTTGTGGGTTGGTGGAAAGTGTTTTCATCGCTCAACCCTGCAACCGCGCATGCATGCAGAGTTAATCTTACCCTTTGTTGATGAATTGCTTCTAGAAGCAAACATTCAAAAAAAAGACCTTCAAGGTTTGGTGGTAGGACAAGGCCCAGGGGCATTTACGGGTGTGCGCATTGGTGTGGCAGTGACTCAAGGGTTGGCGTTGGCATTGGACATTCCAATTGTTGCCGTATCAAATTTAGAAACACTGGCGTTTGCCGCTTATAGAAAACTTGAAACCACAGAAAAAAGAACCGTCTTAGTTGCTACCGATGCGCGCATGAATGAAGTGTATTGGGCAAAATATACCATTCAGGGCAACCATATTCAAGCCTTAACAAAAGAACAAGTTTGTAGTGCAACAAAGGTAAGCTTAAGCCATGTCGATGCCTATATTGGCAGTGGTTTTAGTGTATATCCAGAATTGCAAGTATACTCAAAACAACACACCATGCCCTTTGAAACAACCGTGTACTCTCAAGCTAAAGACATGTTGTTGATGGTTAAAGACCGTTTTAATAGTCTGGCATCAACCATAGAAATTATTGAACCTGTATATCTTCGTGAACCCTAAATTACAACAGCTCTGAAAGGCTAAATATTGAATTTAGGCAGTTTTTTGTCTAACATTTTCTTCTGTAAACGAATATATTTGGGCAGTCCATTTTCATAAGGAGGATAAGCTTCTCCTTCAATCAATGGCAACATATAAGTTCTGCATTTTTCGGTGATACCAAAACCGTCTTCGGTAATATAATCACGGGGCAGCATTTTTTCTACATTTGCCATATCAGCCAAATCGGCAGTGGCTATTTCCCACTTATAAGGCTTGTCAGACAACCTTTTAATAACAGGCATCACCCCATTTTTCCCTTCTATTGCAAGTTCCACTGCCGACTCGCCTACCGCATAGGCCTGCTCAAAATCGGTTTGTGAAGCCAAATGTCTGGCAGATCTTTGTAAGTAGTCGCTTACCGCCCAATGGTACTTGTACCCGTGTTCATCCCGAATCATATTGGCTATGACTGGTGCTACACCGCCCAGTTGGGCGTGACCAAAAGCATCAACCGTGCCCGCATCAGCCAAAAAATTACCGTCTTTGTCTTGTACGCCTTCTGAAACCACGATTGAGCAATATCCATAATTCTCAACCGAATATTTAACCCGCTCAAAAAAAGCTTCTTTTTCAAAAGGAATTTCAGGAAACAGTATGATTTGTGGAGGCTCATCGTGCGTTTTGCCTGCCAACCCACCCGCTGCTGCTATCCACCCAGCATGCCTGCCCATTACTTCCATAACAAAGACCTTGGTTGATGATTCACTCATGGACTCAACATCTAAAGAAGCTTCCATAATAGAAGTAGCAACATATTTAGCTGTGGTGCCAAAACCCGGACAGGTATCGGTAATAGGCAAATCATTATCAATCGTCTTGGGTATACCAATACAGTTCACAGGGTAGCCTAATTCGCTGGCTACCTTGGATATTTTAAACGCTGTATCCGAAGAATCTCCTCCTCCGTTATAAAAGATATAACCGATGTTGTGTGCTTTTAATACTGTTATTAATCTTTCGTATTGCGCCCGTTGTTTTTCAATGTCTTTAAGCTTAAAACGGCAAGACCCAAAAGCCCCTCCGGGTGTGTGTTTTAGGGCCGAAATATCCTCGCTAGTTTCATGCGAGGTATCAATCAACTCTTCTCGCAACGCACCAATAATACCATTTTTAGCCCCGTACACAGTGCCGATTTTATCCGAATGTTTTCGAGCGGTTTCTATCACCCCACAAGCTGTTGCATTGATTACTGCTGTTACACCGCCAGACTGGCAATAAAGAGCGTTCTTTTTTGTCATGGTAAAATCCTAAATATTGAGTTTAAAGGTTGACTTAAATCTTTCAAAGCGTTACTTTATCACACCCTACTGGCTATTATAAGCATTAATATATGAGAATATTACAAAAATGAGATTGGTACTATTGGGCGCGCCTGGCTCTGGAAAAGGCACACAAGCAAAACTATTAAACAAGGTGTTCAAGATCCCCCATATTTCAACTGGTGACTTGTTGCGTGCAGCCGTTGCAGCCAAGACAGAATTGGGCTTAGCTGCCAAAATTGTCATGGACAAAGGGCAACTGGTTTCTGATGAAATTGTTTTGGGCATGCTAAAAGAAAGATTGACTCAAGACGATGCCAAACCGGGCTTCATTCTTGACGGCTTCCCTCGCAATTTAGTACAGGCTGATATGCTTGATAATTTGTTGAATGACATCAATATGCCTGCCGAGCATGCGATTTTGATAGCCGTTGACCCTGATGAAGTGGTTGGAAGGATTGCCAAACGTGCAGAAATTGAAGGTCGAGCAGACGACTCTCAATCCGTTGTCCGTGATCGCATCAATATATATCAAAATCAAACCGCTCCAGTTATTGATCATTATAGAAACCGCGAACTTCTTAGTGAAGTGCTGGGGGCAGGCTCAATTGAAGAGGTTCAACATCGCATCTTGTCCGTCTTGCGATTCTAAAATCACGATAAAAAGCAACTTAAATATAGAATGTGGAACGCCCATTCGCCTTAATGGATAATTGATTTTACCTAAAAACATGGGCTCTGGATACGATTGCTAAATCTAGGAAGGTTGCTGCGGCTGCCGGTTTTATTGGTTTTGTAACATTGTTGGCTTTCGTTTTCTGTGTTGGTTATGCGTTCTAAATAATCTTGGATATATTAGTGAGTTTTTGCGCCGTGTTCTCTGTGACGCTGTGCGATTTATTTGAATTTTTCTCGCACGGCAGCATGGTAGACCCCATTGATGCTCACTTCATTAATCTACTTGGGATAACTTCCTGATATTAGGAAAGCTTTTATGTTGGATTTTTTAGTTTAATATCTTGATTATAGTATGATGTTGTCAATTTACGACAATAGGAATTTAATCAGTAACTTTAAAATGTTACTGGATTAAGAGAACATGAGTTTTTGTGGCTATTTCGTTAAGTTTTCACAAGCTTCTTAGTTCGGGGCAAGCCCTTAAGCCATTTCTGATGAATAGATTTACAATACTTTTTAAGATTATCAACAGTTCCAATGGCTTTATAATACCATTTATCAAAATATTTAATCTCATCCAGCCAAATATCCGAGTTTAAACCCAAACGCTGTAATATTTCAGGCAAATCATCAGGAATAAAACCTTTAGATTCACCAACAATAGCACGACCAGTGGCATCAACTAAATGCAGATAATCATTTAAGGAGAATGGAATATCTTCTTCATCATTGCCAAAAGTTTTCAATGTGGTTTTTTTGTTTAAAATTCTATCCTGTACAGAAGTATAGTCAGAATCTTCTGGAGATTGAGCCATTTTTGCACGAATGGGATTCAAATCAACATAAGCCATACAAGTCAATACCGCTTTTTCATCCAACAATGCTTGGCTTTTAAAGCGTCCCTCCCAAAAACGACCAGTACAATTATCCTCAGCATTGGCACGTCTAGCAGTTGATTCATTGATGCCGCGCATAAACCACGAAATATCCATTAACCTACCTCGATACACTTCAATTTCAACATAAATAGCATTAAGTTCTGCTTTGCTAACACCTTCTTTTCTATAATATTTATCGGTTAGATAAGACAGAGAATACAACTCACTCCAGCGCCTTAAAACTTCTCGATTATCCCAAGCTTTCGCCTGTTTTTCATCGACACAAAGCACCACGTGGTAGTGGTTACTCATCACCGCATAAGCACAACAATCAATCGCAAATGTCTCGGCTTGTGACAAAATTTTATCTCTGATCCATTCACGCCTGTGATCATAATTGTTGCCACTGTACTTGTCTTCCCCGCATATAAAAGCCCGCCGAACGCACCGCACATAACAGTGATAATAGGGCGTATCTTCTAAGCTGATTAAATCTCTTCTTGCTGTTGTCATTTTAGCTCTTTAAATGTGATTTGATTCCAATTTGGATAGTTTAACATGAAAGCGACTATAAATAAATAACATGGGTGTCGTTATATAGTCATCCTTATATAGTCACTATAATTGTTGCCACTGTACTTGTCTTCCCCGCATATAAAAGCCCGCCGAACGCACCGCACATAACAGTGATAATAGGGCGTATCTTCTAAGCTGATTAAATCTCTTCTTGCTGTTGTCATTTAGCTCCTTAAATGTGATTTGATTGCAATTTGGGTAGTTTAACCATGAAAGCGACTATAAATAACATGGGTGTCCTAATATTCTCTTGTTTGGCTTAATGCTCGAAGGGCATCATGGCAGTTTCGGTTGGGTCTAAACCCATAGGAATCATCAATAAAATCTTGTTCATAGATTGCGTTTAGAATCTTCACTAATCCTGCTTGGACGAGCTTGT
The DNA here is from genome assembly GCA_964564165.1 of uncultured Alcanivoracaceae bacterium. GTDB lineage: Bacteria > Pseudomonadota > Gammaproteobacteria > Xanthomonadales > Marinicellaceae > NORP309. The sequence goes on from CAZLZZ010000052.1 coordinate 18,590, forward strand.
CTTCTAATGTTGGAATACCAAGAGGTCGCATTTTATCACTGCCTGCTTTGGGAATATAAATCCTTAATACTGGCTGTGGTCGCCTAATAGTCGATAGGCCATTTTGTGTAATCTTGTTAATAATTGTTCTAACACTAATCAAGGTTCTTGGCATAGCTTGCTTTGGTTACTTTATCTATGCCTGATGCCGCTTTTCCTTTGAGCTGCATGAAACATCCAAGCAATAATTCTTTGTTCATTAAATGAAATAAACTGGTGAATTGACATTGTTTGTCTTTGCTTGCTTTTAATGCTATGCGTTGCAATTTCGTTTCCACACTTTCATTACTACTGTGCATAATGTGTGTTTCCTCCCAACGCTGTTAGGCACATCTATCTTTTTAGGGTGACAGCCTTCCCTAAAACCGCATTACACGTCTTCATAGGCACTATGTCATCATCCGACTCCCTAAGTCGTATCAATTGTTCTTGCTTTGGGTCTTTATATTTTTTCCCACTTGTTCAATTTACTCAATATTCCTATTAAGAAGACTTAGGGTCTCGGCAGTT
>CAZLZZ010000053.1:0-18968 GCA_964564165.1 uncultured Alcanivoracaceae bacterium
ACAGTCTTGGTTTTTTAACGCTTCATTGATTGAACGTTTTAAATAAAAATCATAAAAATCAATTGCCCCACCTATACCCACGATACGTTTGCCAATTTCTTTGCCCTTATTGTCCAAGAACAATACTGTTGGAGTAAGCGTGGCTTTTATTGATTTGGCATACTCAATTGATTCAACTAATTTGCCATTAAACCCAATATGGGTTTCGCCAGCATCAATTAACAACTCTCTTAACAACCACTTGCTATTAAGCTCGCCATATTTAACTTCAGGTAAAAGAACCTGTTTCTTTAATTTTATACAATACGGGCAGTTTTCACGACTAATCATTACAACCATTACTTTATTGTCTTTACAAGCGCGCTCACCCAGTTTTTTAAAATTTTTCAAATAAAGCAATCGTTCATGCTCATCTGAAAACATACAAGATGACATGAAAAATAAGACGATTAAAATGATGATTCGAAGCTGTAGTGTTGACCTGAAAGTTTCATCCAGTCGGTGTATAATAAGTGTATTTATCATAGTATTTAGATAACTTAGGCTAGTAAAAGATGGTTTAAAACACTATTTAACCCTAAATTTTAATCATTAGCAAACAATAATAGTCACAGAGTTATTGATATATTGTCTGTTTTTGATTATTATAATGGGCAAATGGTCAATATAGGCTCGTAGGGGAAAAGCAGATGAATAATATTTTTCAAAAACTAGGAAGAGCTAAAACAGTGATGCTTTTCACGTTTATTTCCGTTGTGCTTGTGGTTGTTTTAGATATGCTACTGGCTTTTGTTCTAAATCATGAATTAAAAAAACCCGATGACTTAGTCCGAGCCACAATAATCACAATTCTTTTTGTGCCGTTTATTCTGTCCTATATTTGTGACTTATTCGGTGACATTAGTTCGCTAGAAAAAGACATGGGAAAACTGCAAACCTATGACGAATTAACCGGCTTGTTTAATCGGCCTGTCTTTAATAAAGCCAGTGAGAAGAGCCATAACTACTCTATTCGCAACAAACAACCTTATTGCATTGTTGCCGTTAAACTGGATGATTTTAATCAAATCAATGAAAAATATGGCATTGGTGGAGGTGATCGGGTGCTGGAAGTTTTCGGTCAGGTTACACAGGCAACTGTAAGAGACAGCGATATTTCCACCCATTTGGGCGGTGAAAATTTCGCTATTTTTCTACCCAACACGGATATCGACCAAGCCAAAATATTGGCCAATCGATTGCGTGACCACATCAAACACAAAGCCGTTATTCATGATGGAACAAAATACATCAAATACACCGCAAGTATCGGTATTTCGGTCAACCTTCACAACAAAGCCATGTCTTTTGAAAAAGTACTAAAAATGGCTGGTGATGCGCTAAATGCCGCTTTAGAAAAAGGCGGAAATTCGGTAGAGGTATATTCAAGGCAGTCTATATCATAGGGCTTTTGAACTTTAAATTTATGAGTATTCACTATGAAAATGGTAACAGCAATAATTAAACCTTTCAAACTTGATGATGTTCGCGAAGCCCTCTCAGATGTAGGCGTAAATGGTATCACAGTAACCGAGGTTAAAGGCTTTGGTCGACAAAAAGGACACGCCGAATTGTACCGTGGAGCGGAGTATGTGGTAGATTTCTTGCCCAAGGTTAAGTTGGAAATCGGCATTGCTGATGACAGGCTTGATCAAGTTATCGAGGCCATTTGTCGATCAGCCAATTCTGGTAAAATAGGCGATGGCAAAATTTTTGTCACCGATTTAGAACAAGCAATACGGATTCGCACAGGAGAAACCGGAGATGAGGCGCTATAGATTTCAGATTTTTTTATCTCACTTTGTGGAATTGCAAAATAAATGAACAAATTACAATATCATCTATTGACATTGCATTAAACAACTCTAATATAGGAAGCATGAACTTAAATTTAACAGCATTTCGCCACCATCATCGCCATTTTAAATCGGACGGTGCTTTGTGATATGCGTTAAATAAATAAACAACATATAAACAATAAAAGCCCCGTTTGATTAACCTCAACGGGGCTTTTTTTATGGCAATTATTTGTCATACGAACAAAGACAACAAAGCGAGAATACAACATGAACATGAATATGAAAATAAAAATGGCAATACCCAAAGGCAAATTACAAGTCGAGATAGTTAAACTGTTAGAACAAATTGGCTTAACTTTTAAAAGCAATGAGCGCAATTATCGGCCCTTATGTTCGGATTCAACTTTTGAAATTAAGTTATTAAAATCACAAAATATTCCAAAATTGGTAGAACTTGGGCAACATGATATTGGTTTTGCAGGATTAGACTGGATTGCTGAGCAGAAAGCCGATGTGAAAGTTTTGAAATCATTGGGCTTTAATCCAGTTAAAATTGTGGCTTGTATTCCTGATGATTGGGATTACCAAGATTTGAAACAACGCAAAATCATTGTTGCCACCGAGTACAAAACATTGAGTGAACAATTTTTAAGCGAAAAGGGTTTTAATTATCAGTTGATTCGTTCCTACGGTGCGACCGAAGTATTCCCGCCTGAGGATGCCGATATGATTATTGACAACACCAGCACTGGCACAACTATTTTAGCCAATCACTTAAAAATAGTGGATACTGTTTATACCAGTAACACGCAGTTTTTTGCCAATCAAGCTTGTTTGGATGATCCTGATAAGAAGGCGGTAATTGATGATATGTTAATGTTAATGAATGGCGTGTTGAACGGCAGAAAACGTGTATTATTAGAAATGAACTGTAAGGAAAGCACCATTGCTAAGATTGTTGAATTGTTGCCGGCCATGCGTTCTCCAACAGTTTCTCAGTTGTATCAAAGCAGTGATTTTGCTGTTAGAGCTGCTGTGAAAAAAAACCAGGTTAAAGATTTGATTCCCCAGTTGATTAAAGCAGGTGCTACCGATATCTTAGAAATTCCGATTCGTAAGGCAATCTGATGTTAAAACTGGACTTTAATGAGAGAGCCGATTCGATTCCTGGGTGGTTAAGTGATTTTGCGCTTGATACCCAAAACATGTGGAGATACCCAGATAGACAAAAGGTTGAAAGGTTAATCGCTGAAAAATTTAACACCGAATCAATCACCCAGCCAAGCGCCGGGCCAAACCAAGTATTTTTGAGCAATGGTGGTGATGAGTCTATTGAATTGCTGTTTAAACAGTGTAAATTAAACCAACAGTCTGTATTGTTGCCTTTGCCTGCGTTTAGTCAATATACCCACCAGTTGAAAATTTGGGGAATCCAAAATACTGTGATTCAAGGGTTGCCAGATTTATCTATTGATGTCGAGACCATAAAACAGAATATAAAACCAAACCAATGGTTAATCATCACGCGACCCAACAACCCTACAGGTGAATGTTTGTCTGATGGTGTGCTCATTGATTTAATTAAGACAGCCAAAAACAGGGGTGCTTCTGTGTTTATAGATGAAGCTTATGTTGAATTTATTCAAGAGAATAGCAAAACAAACTATGCGCTTGTTTATGACAATGTTGTCTCACTGCGCACTTTTTCCAAAGCCTTTGGTTTGGCTGGTGCAAGATTAGGTTATCTCATTGGCAATGAGGAGTTAATTGAACAATTTAAAAATATTGCCATGCCTTTTAATGTGAATAACTTGAGCCTGCAAGTGGCAAAACAAGCATTAGAAAACAGCGAAGAAATGCAAGCCTATTGCGCTAAGATTATAGCCAATAGAAAAGAAATATATGGTTTTTTAAAATCACGTAATATTGAAGTGTTTGATGGCAAAGGCAATTTTTTATTGTTTAAAGCAAACCCAAAACTCAAAATATTGTTGACTTTATTCATGAGTAAAAATGGCATACAAATTAAAACCACAGTTAACGATTTAACCGATTGGATTCGCATAACTATACCTGAAAATATCAGACAACTGATCAATGTACTGGAAATTGTATTTAACCCAGAAATCTTAGGCTTCGATATGGATGGTGTTCTGATTGATACCAGCAAGTCTTATGACGCTTGTATTGTTCAGACAGTGAAACATTTCACTAAAAACACGGTAAACAACTCTAATATTGAAGCTAACATCATCAAACTTCGAGAAAAAGGTGGCTTCAACAATGATTGGGATTTATCCCAAGGTTTAATTCAGCAATCGGGATTTGATGTTGATTATCAAGAAATCGTCAAACAATTTCAATTGTTCTATCAAGAATTAAAACAACGCGAAGTCAACCTGTTAGACAAGCAGAACATTTCTCAATTCTTTAACAAAAATTACACCACTGCCATCATAACTGGCCGACCAAAACCTGAGGCAATAGCTGGTGTCAAACAGCTAGGCATTACACCAGACTTTATCATCTCGGCTGATGATGTCAGCCAACAAAAACCCTCGCCACAAGGCATCAACTGGCTCAAATCAACTGTCCAGAAAAAGCGCATGTGGTTTTGTGGAGATACCGTTGATGACATGCAAGCTGGCGTGGCAGCCGGTTGTGTCTGTATTGGTATTGGGAAAAATGCGGAAAACCTTTATCAAGCAGGTGCAGATATCGTACTTGAAAATATTAACCAACTCGGTGAGCTATTATGATTACCATTAAACGAACCACCAAAGAAACTGACATTACTGTTCAATTAGCCATAAATTCATTAAGTAAGTCAGTTGAGATTGATACTGGCCTGCCATTTTTCGACCACATGTTAGATCAATTGGCCACTCATGCGGGATGGGATTTAATGATTAATGTTCAGGCAGACTATCAAGTGGATGATCATCACGGCATTGAAGATGTGGCAATATGTTTGGGTCAAGCAGTGTACAAAGCATGGAAAGCACAAAGCAATAAACGCTATGGACAACGACTATTGCCGATGGACGAATGCTTAACCACCTGTGCCTTGGATCTTTGCGGGCGACCTTTTTGTGTAACCCACTTGCCTTTTTCACAAGCCGGGTTAGGTGGCATTAATACCGAAATGTGGGAACACTTTTTTTATACTTTTGCTATTAATGCACAAATTTGTTTACACATTAATAACCAGTATTTTAAGAACAATCACCATCTAATAGAAAGTGCGTTTAAAGCTTTGGCTTATGCTTTTAAAGAAGCCCTGCAACCAGCCCAAACATCAACAACAACCAAAGGCATGTTATGAAAGTGGGTATTATCAATTTGAATTCTGGCAATTTAATGAGCATGGTTTCGGCCGTACAAAGAACAGGGCTTGAAGCCATTGTCATGAATAAACCTCAATCTGGTATAGATATTCTAGTGATGCCAGGGCAAGGTAGATTTGGTTTTGTGGCAGAACAATTAAATAAGAACAACTGGCGTGAGTTTATATTGGACTGGATAGCACAAGGTAAAAAGTTCATTGGTATTTGTGTGGGCATGCAATTGTTGTTTGACAACAGTGTTGAGGATAAAAACTCCAAGGGTTTAGGCATTATTCCAGGCACTGTAAAAAAGCTCCAGCATGTAAAAACACCCATGGCAGGCTGGGCAAAACTGGATTCAAGTGATGAATTTTATAATCAGCAGTATGTCTATTTTGTAAACTCTTATGGCGTTGTTAAAAATGAATATTGCAAGGCTTCTGTGAAATATGGTGAGGACTTTTGCGCCATTGTACAAAAGGACAATGTTATTGGCTTTCAGTTTCACCCTGAAAAATCGGGTGATTATGGCTTGGAGGTATTAAAAAAATGTTTGAATTAAATAATATTTTTGCGAAACTGGGGCTTTGGCCCTGCCAGTCTTTTAAACTTGGCGCGACTAAAGTCGCGATTCGGACTTTATTTAGAGGTATCGCATGTCATTAGTTAAATCATTAGTCCCGCGAATCATTCCTTGCCTAGATGTGGCAAATGGACGCGTAGTCAAAGGCACAAACTTCAAGCAACTGTTGGACATGGGCGACCCAATAGAGTTGGCTTTAAAATACCAGCATCAAGGTGCCGATGAAATTGTGTTTCTTGATATTAAAGCCAGCGTGGATAAACAAGCATCAGCCTTATCAATGGTTAAAAAAGTAGCGAGCAATCTTTCTATACCTTTTACTGTGGGCGGCGGGATTAAAGTGTTGTCCGATGTTGATAAATTTTTCAATGCTGGAGCTGATAAAGTCACGCTGAATACCGCAGCGGTTGAAAATCCTGAATTAATCGATCAAATTGCCCACAAATACGGCTCACAAAGCTTGATTGTTGCTATTGATGTGAATCACGAAACCACAGGAGAACATGCGATTTATACTCATGGCGGTTCAATCCGGGTACAAAAACCTTATCAAGTATGGTTGCAAGAAGTGGTTGATCGGGGTGCAGGCGAAATTTTATTAACAGCCATGCACAAAGACGGTACAGGCAGTGGTTTTGATTTAGAATTATTAAAATCTGCCCATTTACCATTACCCATAATTGCCTCAGGTGGCGCCAATGGACCGCAAGACTTTTTAGATGCTATTCAATCAGGTGCTGATGCGGTGCTGGCAGCAGGGATTTTTCACCGCGATGAATTCAGTGTTTCCGAAATCAAAAACTATTTAATAAACAACAATATTTCAATGAGAGTTTAATTATGCTAATTCCATCTATTGACCTACTAGACGGCAAAGCCGTACAACTACAACAAGGACAAGCCGATAAAAAAATTATCGAATGCGAAGATGTCTTTGCCTTGCTAGAAGAATTTTCTCTGTATGGAGAAGTAACAATTATTGACCTGGATGCTGCCATGGGAACAGGCAGTAATCAGGCATTAATTGAGCAAATGCTGCGCAAAAAAAAGTGCCGAGTGGGTGGCGGTATTCGCAATCTAAAAATCGCTAAAGCCTACTTGGCTGCTGGCGCGACAAAAATCATTCTTGGCACTTCAGCAAACAATGACTTTGTTAAGAAGCTTCCCAAGAATTCCCTTATTTTTGCCATTGATGCCAAAGGCGATTACCTCACCACGCATGGGTGGCAAAAAACTGCCGATGCCAGAATCACAGACATTATTCCCAAATTGGCTAAAAGCTGTAGTGAATTTCTTTATACTCAGGTCAAAAACGAAGGCATGATGGGCGGCATTGATAAACAACGTATCGAACAAGTTATTAAGGCATCGCCTGTTGCCCTAACCGTTGCTGGTGGCATTTCCAGCTACCAAGATTTGCAATGGATAAACAACAAGGGTGCTAACTCACAAATTGGCATGGCCATTTATTCAGGAGCAATGCAACTCGATAAGGCTTTTTTGTCCTTGGTTGATTTCAACAAAATGGATTTAATCCCCACCATTGTGCAAGACGCAAAAACACAAAAAGTATTGATGATGGCATATTCAAATAAAGAGTCACTACAATTGGCACTATCGCAAAGAACAGGCACTTATTTTTCTCGCTCCCGCCAAGAGTTATGGACAAAAGGTTTGACTAGCGGTAACACCCAAAAGCTTGTTCATGTTGATATCGATTGCGATGGCGATACGCTATTGTTTCAAGTCGAACAAGAGGGCAATGCCTGTCACTTTGGGCGTTACAGTTGTTTTACCAGTCAAACAAAGGATTACTCACTCAATTATTTGGATGAAATATTTGAATCACGTTTGGCCCAGGTTAATGACAAACCATCATTCACCCAGAGATTGTTTTCAGACAAAAATTTGCAGACTGAAAAACTCGAAGAAGAATGCCAAGAGTTAATAGAAGCCACCGATCACAACCATGTTCGTTGGGAGGCAGCTGATTTGTTGTTTTTTACCTTGGCTATGGCAAAATCCAAAGGCGTGAGTATCAAAGAAATTGTCAATGATTTAAGGAGCCGCAACGATGAACGGTAATATTATCAAAGCCAATGATTTTAAAAGAGCCAAACTAAAAAACAACCAACAAATCGAAAGTACAGTATCCAAAATATTGACCGATATTCGCATCAATGGAGATACTGCCGTGAATAAATGGAGCCAAAAAATAGATGGGCAACCCGGACAGCTCATATCATTGAAGCCATTTGAAGAATACGATTTAGAACGTAAATTGGCACAAGCCATTCAAATTGCCTACAAGCGCATCAAAGCTTTTTGCCAGTTTCAAGCCAAAGACCTTAACAATGACACATTTAACGACGGTTTCGGCGATTTTGGGTACGTTTATCAACCCATAGAACGTATCGGGGCTTATATTCCAGGCGGACGATTCCCGTTAATTTCCACCTCTTTAATGACCATAACACCGGCAAAAGTGGCAGGCTGCACTGATATTGTTGCCTGCTCACCATCCATTCACCCGGCATTATTGGCAGCGGCATCATTGGCGGGAGCAACCAAGTTTTTACACTTGGGCGGTGCGCAAGCTATCGGTGCTTTGAGTTATGGCTATGGTGAAATAAAAGCCGTAAGTATGATAGTTGGTCCAGGCAATGCCTATGTTAATTATGCCAAAGCACAAGTGCAACACCGCACTAAAATAGACACTTTGGCCGGGCCAAGTGAGCTGATGATTTATGCTGAAAACCTGCAAAACCCCGAATGGATAATGTATGATGCATTGGCTCAAGCCGAACATGATCCCAATGCGATTTCATGGGTTGTCAGCACATCACAACAACTGTTAGAAAATCTTTACACCTGTACAAACGCAAGTATAGCGGGCAAATCCTTGGTTGAAAACAAACAAATTATATTTATTCAAGCCGAAAACCAATCCCGGGCGATTAAATTAATCAATGATTGCGCACCCGAACATTTGCTGGTAACAGGCACCGATTTCGACCTGTCATTATTTAACAACTACGGTTCATTATTTATCGGTGAAAACTCCGCCGTGGCATTTGGCGATTACTGTGCAGGTCCCAATCACACCTTGCCGACCAATGGCAATGCTAAAAATTCAGGAGGATTAAGCGTACACCAGTTTTTGAAAGTTTTATCTAGCCAAAAAGTGAATGATAAAGGCCGCGTTGAATTGGCAAAAGTTTCCAGTATTTTAGCCAAAGCCGAAGGTTTAGGGTTTCATCAGAAAAGTGTAGAAGTGAGGAATAATACATTTGAATGATACAAGGTTGGCGTTGAGGCACGAAACCCAACAATAAACCATCGGCAATCACTTTAAATTTACCGCAAATATCATTTGAAATGATATGAATTTCACAATAGATTCCCGCCTTCGCGGGAATGACGGGGCAAGTAGTTGCAAATATTTATGCTTTATTCGCGCGTATGAGCCCTGTTTTTATGATTTCTTAATACTAAGTTTGTTAAAATCAACGCTTTAGTACAACTACTCAATATTAAGGCATGATCAAACACTTACAAGAACTACTGGAAAAAGCAGTTGAAGATTTACAGAGAAAAGGAATTTTCCCAAAGGATTTAGCTACGAACATATCCTTTGAGCGCACCCGCAGCAAAGATCATGGTGATTTTGCCACCAATATGGCATTAACTTTAGCAAAACCCTTGGCTAAACCCCCTCGCGACATTGCTCAATTGATTGTCGATGAGCTGATTGAATCATCGCATGTTGCCAAAGTAGAAATTGCAGGCCCTGGCTTTCTCAATTTCTTTTTAACCGAACATTGTCGCCGCCAAGTGATTAAACAAGTGCTAAAGCAAGGCGATAAATTTGGAGACAATAAATTTGGAAAAGACAAAAAAATTACCGTAGAATTTGTTTCCGCCAACCCGACAGGACCGCTGCACGTAGGTCACGGTCGTGGCGCAGCCTATGGCGCATCGTTGTCCAATATTCTAGAAAAAAGTGGCTACCAAGTTCAACGAGAATACTACGTGAATGACAATGGTAGACAAATGGACATTTTGGCGGCATCGGTTTGGTTGCGCTATTTGGAACTGTGTGGCGAAAAGGTGGTGTTTCCTGATAATGGTTATCAAGGCGAATATATTGTTGATATTGCCAGAATTGTGCGCAAAAAATATGGCGATAAGTTTGTTTTCAACAACCAACAAATCTATGAAGCCGTACCAGCCGATGAAAAAGACGGTGGTAACAAAGAAACACATATTGATGGATTGGTAACCAATGCCAAACACTTGTTGGGCAAAGAGAATTACAAAAAAGTATTCAAAATAGCCTTAAAAAACATACTGTCAGGGATTAAACAAGATTTAGAAAAGTTCAATGTGAGTTTTGATTCGTGGTTCTCTGAAAAACAATTGCACGATGAGGATACCATTGATCGAGCACTGGCAAAGCTTAAAGACAAGGGTTACCTCTATGAAAAAGATGGGGCTTTGTGGTTTATGGCGACCCATTTTGGCGATGAAAAAGACCGAGTAGTTACCCGTGAAAATGGACAAAAGACCTATTTTGCCTCGGACATTGCTTATTTACTGAATAAATTTGAAAGAGGCTATCAAGGAGCTTTGTATGTTTTTGGGGCTGATCATCATGGTTATATCGCACGATTAAAAGCCGCTGCCAAAGGCATGGGCATCAATCCGCAAGACATTGAGATTGTATTGACTCAATTTGCCAATTTGATTGAACGCGGCGAAAAAGTACAAATGGGCACACGTTCGGGGAAATTTGTCACATTGTCACAACTGGTCGATGATGTGGGTGTTGATGCGGCGCGTTTTTTCTATGTAATGCGCAGTCATGACCAGCACCTTGACTTTGATTTAGACCTGGCTAAATCACAGAGCAGTGATAATCCTGTTTACTATATCCAATATGCACATGCCAGAATTTGCAGTATTTTTGAGAAACTAGAACAGCAAGCCAGGTACCACAATGTAGAGATTGGCAATGCAGGTTTAAGTCTACTGGTCACAGATCAAGAACAAGACTTATTGCGAGCAATTGCTTCATATCCAGAGGTGATGACCGCTGCTGCAAGAACCCGTTCACCCCATTTATTGGCAAACTATTTAAGAGAATTGGCACAAAATTACCACAGTTATTACAATGCCGATCAAGTGGGTGTTGATGATGAAAATCTAAGGAATGCTCGATTAAACTTGTCTTTGGCAACAAAAATTATACTGGCAAATGGCCTGAATTTATTGGGTGCTTCAGCGCCTACTTCAATGTTTTCTGAAGACATAAAAGAACAAGTATAGACATGACTACTAAAAAGACAAGCAGAAAAAAAACCCAAAGAAAAATAGCAGGCCGTAGCACTGTAAAACGCAGAACACCTGGGTGGATTATCATGCTTTCAGGCATGTTAATCGGCTTGTTGTTTGCTGCTTTGGTTTACGTCAATGGCTGGGTTCCTAAACCAGAGCTAGAAAAAAATGTGCCTGTTGCTCAACAAAACCCAACCCACAAAAACAATGCGACTGAAGACCAAAGTGTAGATTTGAGCATAGTAAGTACGGAGCCTTTTTATTTTTATGAAACCTTACCTGGTATGGAAGTGGTTATTGATGAAAAAGACATCAATCAAGCCCAAAATCGACAGCCAAAATCTTACCTGATACAATTGGGCGCATTTAGAAACATAAAAGATGCCGAATCATTAAAAGCACAAGTGGCCTTTATTGGTTATACTGCAGAGATACACAATGTGACCGATGTCAACCAAGTACAATGGCATCGCGTTAGATTAGGGCCCTATGACAGCGGCAGAAAAGCCGATGTGATAAAAAGAAAAATGCAATCCAATGGATTTAATGCACTTATTTTAGAGGACAACACATAACTAGAGGTTTAATTAACATGAGAATTATTGCACTATTATTGATTGCCAGCACACAGTTGCTAGCGAAATTACCGTCACTGGATGTGATGCACGAGTTGCCTGCTATTGATGTGGCTTTAGAAATGAGCAAATCGTTGCAAAATACCAACAAAGCACAGCCTTTACAATTTGCCCTTCCGACTAAGGTCAGCGATGTATTTGTAAAAAAAGGAGCTGGTAAGGGCGGTCAGTGGGACCAATTAAAAGACGGTTCATGGGTATGGCGGTTTGAAGTTTATGCGCAAAATGCTTTGTCTTTAGATTTTGGATTGTTGGATTTTTATATGCCTCCCACTGCACAATTGTCTTTTTATGACCAAACTGGGGAGTTGGTTAAGGGCCCTTTTACCGATCAGAAAAACAAACCCCACAAACAATTGTGGCCAGGCACTATTATTGGTGACAATGTAACCGTCGAGTTACGTGTCGCTGATAAATACAAACGCTTTGTTTCTTTTTCAATCAAGAATATTAACCGTGGTTTTCGCAGTATTTGGGATGATGTGGATTTCATACCTAAAAAGGGACAACAAAAATTTTGGGTAGACAAAACTGATTTGGTAACTGTTAAAAGTGGCAGTTGTAATGTGGATGTTATTTGTGATGATGGTGATGGGTGGCGTAATCAAATACGATCTGTTGCTAGATATATCATTAGTGGGTCAGGTTTATGTACTGGTCAAATGATTAATAATACTGCCAATGATGGCAAACCTTTGTTTTTAACCGCTGACCATTGTGGGTTTAATAGTTCTAATGCTGCATCTATCAACATTTGGTGGAACTATGAGTCCAATCAATGTAGAGCACCGGGTTCAAGTGCCAGTGGTGCAGCAATAACCACTTCTGGATTTAACAACACCCAATCTGGTTCAACTTTTCTTGCAGGTTATGAACTCAGTGATTTTGCAATATTAGAATTGGATGATTTACCAAGTGTCAGTTATCAAGTGTTTTATACGGGCTGGGACAGGCGTGATGTTGCACCTTTTTCAGCCACAAGCATTCATCACCCAAGTGGCCATGCCAAACGCATAAGTATAGAAAACGACTCAACATCAATAACGGGTATTGGATCTTCAGTTCCTGGTTTGATGTCACATATAAGAGTTGAAGACTGGGACGTTGGTACCACAGAAGGGGGGTCTTCTGGTTCGGGGTTGTGGAACAGTGATAAACTGCTGGTTGGTCAATTACACGGTGGAACAGCTGCGTGCGGCAATGATGATCCAGACTGGTATGGACGTTTATACCAGTCGTGGGAAGGCGGAGGAACAGCCAGCTCTCGATTAAAAGACTGGCTTGATCCAGGCAATACTGGGGTTGAAACTTTACAGGGTCTTGGCGAGTGTAGCCCGATGACTGTCACCATTACTCACAGTAGCAACAGCGAAGAAGTGGGGATTTTACAAAATTTTTCAGCAGCAGTCACTGGCGGCGTTGCCCCATACCAATTCAGTTGGGATGTCAATGCCGATGGCAACAGTGATGGCAACAATAATGCTATCTCTGCAACCTATTCTCAACAGTTTATCGACAACGTTAGGGTAGGAATTACCGATGCCGATGGTTGTACAAGTGGTGCGAGTCAAGCAGTGGTGATTCAGGCCCCTGAAATCAATTTGCTGAATCAAGGCTCTGTACCTGCGCAAGTTTGTGGCAACAATGACAGTTTTATTGATCCAGGTGAGCGCTGGCAAGTTCCTGTTTCTATTCAAAACAATGGATTTGTTTATGCGACCAATGCTTATGCAGTCTTTACAAAAAATGCGGCTTCTGGTGGATTTGAAGAGACCGCCAGTGACAGTTTTGGCAATTCACTGGGATTCTGTGACAAACAATTTATTGACATATCAGGAACAGGCACCGATCTTAATTTGATTGCAGTTTCTCCTGGCTTCCCTGCGACCGATGATGGTGTTGCTGAGGTTGCTCTGACTCAACCGTTTAATTTATATGGGCAAACCATCAGTAACTTATATTTAAGCACCAATGGCTATATTTCCATAGATCCGAATGAAGATGGTTCAGATTTCGATAATGACTGTCCTTTGCCTGCAACGCCAAACCAAGGCTCTACTATGGCAAGAATCATTCCTTTACACAATGACTTGATTGTACAAAACATTTATCATCAACATTTCACCAGTTGCCCTAGAGCAGCCAACCCTAATCAAGATTTGTCTTGTGATGTGTTTATGTACAGCGGTGTTGATATATTTAATTCAAGCGCCCCTTCCTTTAATTTTGAAGCCATTTTGTATCCAGAGATAAGTCTCTGGGTGTATCAATATGAAGGAAACAGTATCGATCCGGCTTCAACAATCGGTTTACAAAACAACAATGCAACCGATGGCGCCCATTATTCTTGCAATAGCCCTAGCCCAATTAATGCTCAAGAAGCAGTATGTATTTATCACAAAAATTTCCCAGATTCGTCTGGTGGAGATGTCAGCAAGTTTTATCTAGAAACACCTGTAATTGCATTGGGTGATATGCCGGTTTCAGAACAACGCACTGATTCAATTGTATTTAGTGTTGATGTAAGTGCCGAGTGTGGCTCTCCCATTGGTATAGATATGCAGGCAGCTGTTTATGAATCGGGTTTTAATCAAGATGACATGCCTGTTTTATCAGCGCAATTGGGCAACAATGGTTCTTGTTCGGTGGTTAATAGTTGCTCTGCCAATGGCAACAACAGTATCCAACCCACCAATGGGTTGTGGTTTAACAGCAACCGCTCCGGAAATGGCAATGATATGTACTTTTTGGACAGTGGATTGACTTATGTTCAGTACACTGCATTAGAAGACCGCTCGCCAATTTGGTATATCACCGGTGCTGATAGTTATTACCAAAACAATCAAGCCTACAATGATTTAACCAAGCATGAGTACAATGGTCCGTTTTTAACATCAACGCAAACCATTACCCAAGTGGGCGAGTCGCACACAACCTTGATTGATGCCAATACTGCGGTACAAACCCGAACCATTAATGGCGAATTCAGCGCCGATTTAATCCAGTTATTTATATTTGGCAGTACTGTTACGCCGGAACAAAGAACTGGCTTGTGGTTTAACCCTGCTGAATCCGGATGGGGAGCTACCATTGGTACTCAGGGCGATACAGAAGTGGTGGTTAATTATTTATTCGACAACTCTGGGCAACCTTATTGGGTGTTAGGATCTGGCAACAATGCAGATGTAGAAGACATTGGCATGAGTTATTTCAATGCATTTTGCCCGCATTGTCCAGTTACGCCATTGGCAATTGAAGCGGTTGGCAGTGTGAGGATTAATTATGACAGTTCAAACGCTTCCGCAACTTTAGAAAACATGAATGTTGAAATTGAAAATGAACAGCATAACGGGCAATGGAATAGAACTAATTTACCCTTGTCCTTATTGACTCCAGCGCTTGACTGATATTTCTCAACGACTATGGGCTTCATCGTCCATAGTAATTTTAGAACGATAGGCCCTGTAAAGCTTTTTTAAAACTACCGGAACCGCGACTTTAGTCGTGCCCAAACAACTAGACTAGCAGCATTAGAGTGCCCCGATTTCATGTAAAGCGGGCATTCTCACTTTGGTCTTGCACTAAACAACAGATCTTAACCTTTCTTGCCACATTTCATAGCTCACACATTGCCATAAAAGCATATAATCTATCTCTTTGTTGGCTACTTTGGAATTTTCTAACAGTTTTTTTACCAAGTCTTGTTGAATGTAATTTTGCCAACTGGCATCGGGGGAATTTAATAGCTTTTGTACTCTGGTAAACTCTTTTTCTAAAACGCCTTTTATAAACAAAGGTGTCAAGGTGGTTTTAGTGGTTCTGCGGGTAACTGCTCCTGGTAGCAGTTCTTTGGCTGTTTCTCTTATCCACTTTTTTGGCAGTTGATTTGATCCTAATATCCACGCTGGAATTGACATCAAAAACTCTACTACTCGTCGGTCGCGAAAAGGATGCCGAACAAACAAGCCATGTTGATAGCTGAACTCGTGATCCAACCACACATTTTGCGCGGTAGATAACGAATAAACCAAATCATACTGTTGAGGATGAGGGTGTTTAAATGGCCGATTTGATGATGCCAGTATTTCTGCAAATTGTTGGTGAGCCGATTGACTTAGCCAAGGTGCAGAATATGTGATTTGGCTTGACCATTTTTTAGGCGATACTTGTCTTAAACCGGCGGTAAAACCTGATTGTTTCATGGTCAAAAACAATGATTTAATCGCATGCAAAGGCCGTTTTTTGAATAGGTCAATCAACCAATAAATATACCCGGTGTATAAGTGGTCGGCAAAAACCCCGCTTAACAGTATCTTTATATCTTTGCTGCGGGCTTTTTTATAAATCACTTCTTTTAAATTGCGGTAAGGATTGTTCAGAGGTGAATTAATACTGACAGGGTTCGGTTGTTTTAGGGGCCAGTAGGATTCTCCAGCAAAAGTATTCATCTCTATATCAAGGGTGCGCATAGAGTCAATCCACAGGCTTTCATTGGCCTCTGGTATGGCTGGGAAAACATAGGAAAAAGCACTGACTCGTTTGTTGGTTTTTAAGGCATTGGCAGCGACGAACGTCGAGTCCATACCACCGCTCATCATTACGCCAATTTGGGTTTGACCTTGTGTTTGATAGCTAATGACAGTTTGCATTAATTCGAGAAATTGTGCCGACAAATCTTCGCTTGAAGTGTTCTTGAAGTTGACCTCTTGGGGCGGCTGATAGTAATAACCTGAATCAATTTTTCCTTGACCAAAGATTAAATATTGCCCAGGGTTCACTTGCTTTATTTCAGCAAAGAAATTGGCATTGTTTCGGGGTTTGCTTAAAGCAAAATAATGAATCAAACGCTCATTGTTGATTGCTTTGTTGTCCTGATTGAGCAACAAATCGGGTAAATCAGAAATGTGCAGAGTGTTGTCTTTTTTATTGATGTAGTAATGCGCCGCAAAATCTCCCAAAGCATCATTGCTTACAGTGATTTTTTGCGTGTTTAAATCATATTGAATAACTAAAAAAGACCCATAACAAGCCTTTAATCCATCTGTGCCCTTTGTCAGCAGTATTGAGTGGATGAATTGCGCCGCTGTTGCTGCATAGTCTTGATCCAAAAATCCATAAAACACCGTGATGGCTTGTTGATCTTGATAAACCGATAAAACATCGGTGGTGTGGACTGAGAAAACAATGTTTTTATAGCTAGAATCAACTTTCCATGATTGGATTAATTGATTATCAGCCGTGCGCAGTTTCAACATGGTTATTCGACAACAATTTTGCTGTTTAGAAAACCTTGGCTTTGTATCTTGCCAATAATATCAACAATATTGGTGTCATCGGTCAATGGTCCAATTCTTACTCTGAACAACGGATTATTTGCCAAAGTATTGGTCACATGAATCGGCAAAATGATTAATTGACTTAGTTGTGTGGCAATGTCTAGGGCGGTATTTTTTTGAGAATAGGCACCAATTTGTAAGAACTTTAAGCCATCGCTCTTGATTGGTTTTGAAGTATTTGCTACTTGTGTTTCCACTTGTGTTTTATCCGGTTCGCGATTGCCTGGGTGCAACAATTTAATATGTACATTCGCTAAACCTTTTTTATCATAATCAAGAACCTTGGCAGCCGCCCAAGACAAATCAATAATGCGCTTTCCTGTAAAAGGCCCTCGGTCATTGACCCGCACCACGACTTTTTTGTTGTTATCTAAATTGGTCACTTCCACGTAACTAGGCAATGGCAATGTACGGTGAGCTGATGTGAGCTTATACATGTCAAATATTTCCATATTGGAGGTGGTGTGTCCATGAAATTTTTTGCCATACCAAGATGCGATTCCTATTTGTTCGAAATCTTTTTGGGTATCTGTCAAATAGTAGGTTTTACCAAATACCACATAGGGAGAATGGTTGCCATAGCGACTTTTTGGCTCTGCCTGAATGTCCCACATTGCCAAGGTTGAAATATCAAAATCTGCAGAATTCGGTGCCAAATCTTGTTCAATCGCATAACGCCCTTCGTTGGTGATTGGCGTGCGTTTATTGGTTTTTTTAGAACAACTGGTGAATATTAAAACAATCAAAAAGGCAAGTGCTATTTTTTTGAACATAAATTTCATTCTGGTTAGTTAAGTCCATTATAAGCTTGACAGTTTGCAAAACAACCATAGAATCTAATGAGTGTCATTTTTTTTAGGTGCAAGACTTGGCATTTCCTTAATATATATATCTTGTTTGTTGTAGGGAATCTCAATGCCCAATTCATTAAACTTGTTATAAATGGTGATGTATAGATTGTGTGTGACTTTGCCTTTTAGCACGGGTTCTTCAATCCAACACAACAGCTCAAAGTCTAAACTTGATGCGCCGAAACCACGCATACGGACTCTGGGTTCTGGGGTTTGGCACACATCAGAATCAGCAAGGCCAATTGATTTAAGTACGCTGCATACTTGGTCAACATCGCTGCCATAAGCGACTCCAACTTTAATTCTCAAGCGAAACTTTTCCCAGCGTCCAGCACTTTGGTTTTTTATTTTGGCATTGCCAATTACCGCATTTGGGATGGTGATTTCAATGTCGTCTCGGGTCAGTATTCTAGTTGAACGAATCCCTACATTGGTGACCATGCCACGTTCGCCCGAATCAAGTACCACAAAATCGCCCACTTTATAAGGCGTATCTGCAATGATAAAAAAGCCAGAGAATAAATTAGACAAGGTGTCTTTGGCAGCAAAACCAACGGCAATACCAATCACGCCAGCTGATGCCAGCCATGCTGTTGGATTGATGCCCCAAATCACTAAAATAAAATAGGAGCCTGCGGCAACTAAGGCAATTTTGCCGATTAAATCGAATAAAGGCACCGTTTTACGTTGAATCATATTGAATCTATTGCGTAAGCTACTAAGCACTTGAAGGAATAAATGCAGTATTTTAAAGCCACGAGTCATCCACATAAACACAATCAAAGTCAGTAAGATATAGATAGTGGTACTTTTGAAACCATCAGAAAAATCCAAGCTCTTGGTGGCAATAATTAAAAAGAAGTAAAACACAGTAAGAAAAATCGGCCTGCGCAATAATTCGATCAATTGGTCGTCGGCTTTTGTGCGCGTACGTTTGGTGATTTGTGTGGCACTGCGCATGAGAACAAATTGAACAATCTTTCCAACAATGTAACCAATACAAGCAATAATAACAAACTTCAATAAAGGGATGCTTTGCAATTGTTGCCAATAGGGCTGCCA
>CAZLZZ010000054.1:0-18806 GCA_964564165.1 uncultured Alcanivoracaceae bacterium
TGAAATATCACTTTAATATCAATGTGTTATGTGTTTTCGGTCAAGCACTAATTATCGCATGTTGATACATAGGTCAACCATTGCGGTGGTCTTTTGTTTCTGCATGGCCTGTGAAGTATGTGGACAATTGTTTTGATCTTATTCTTCCGCTGTGTACGCCACGCCGCTGTGCGATAATTTCTTTTGATTTTCAGCCGGTCAAGTTAGTTGCCGTTTAATAAGACGGCATCTGACATTAAAGTTTATACCGAAATCACCGCATCCATTTCTACCATCGCATCTTTGGGCAGTCCTGCAACTTGAATAGCGGCGCGTGCAGGGTAAGGTTGCTCAAAATATTCTGCCATGATTTCGTTTAAGGTGGCAAAGTGAGACAAGTCTTGTACAAAAATATTTAATTTAATGGTGTTTTGTAAGCTGGTATTGGCAGCAATGGCGATGGCTTGTAGATTTTTGAATACTTGATGGGTTTGTTTGGAAAAATCATTTTCCAACATTTCTCCTGTCTCAGGGTCGATAGGTATTTGTCCCGATGTGAATAATAAGCCATTGTGAACGACGCCTTGTGAGTAGGTGCCAATGGCGGCAGGTGCGTTTTTGGTGTGAATGATTTTTTTCATTTGAATGCTTTCCTAGAAGCTTTTAGTACTTCTGGTAGTTGTCTGAGTTTGTATAAAATATTGTCTAATTTTTCGGTATTAGCAATGCTTAAATGGAACTCTAGCCCTGAATAATTGCCATCTCTGTCCACTTGCTCAAACCGCTCAATATTGCCTTCATTGTCAGCAACAACACTGGCCAGTTTTGCTAACACGCCTTGTTTATTGATGACGTCCATTTTGATGGTGGTTTGGAACATCATGTCCTTTTCTAGATCCCACTTCATTTTGACCATTCTTTCTGGGTTTTTTTCTAATTCTTCTAGGTTTGCACAGTTCTTTCTGTGTACAACAATACCTTTGGCGTGGCTCAAATATCCGATAACTTCGTCATTGACAATAGGCTCACAACAATGTGGGTAGTTGATGATTGAGCCTTCTTTGCCAGTTATTGCAAATGATTCTTTGGGGGTATATGTTTTACCAATTTTGCGTTGTTTTAGCAGTGGTAGCATTTTTTTAGCAGCAATAGATGGCAACAATTCTGCAAACGCAAAGGATTTTAACAGTTCATCCATGCTGTCTTTTTTGTAGTATTTAAGAACCCGTTTTATTGAGCGTTTGTCCAAAGATTCAAAAGAATATCCATAGGTGTCTAGTGCCCTGTCAATCATTTTATGCCCGACGAAAATCGCATCTTCATCTTTGATTTGCTTAAGTGAATGGCGAATTGCGGTGCGGGCTTTGCTGGTGGTTACATGTTGTAGCCATTCGGTTTTTAAGCTGATTTCATCGCCTGTGATGATGTTGATTGTTTGCCCTGTTTTTAATTTTTGTTTTAAGGGAACGACCTTGTCGTTGACCTTTGCCGATATTGCTTTGATGCCAATATTGGTATGAATGGTGAAAGCAAAATCTAAGACAGTTGCATTAATGGGCAACTGAATAATTTTTCCTCTTGGTGTGAAAACATAGATTTCATCGGTGATTAAATCGCGTTTCATGTCTTCGTAAAATTCTAATGAGCTGCCAGTTTCTTTTTGTAATGTTAACAGGCTTCCCAGCCAATTTCTTGCCAAGGATAATCGAGAGTTGTTATCAGGGTTTTCGGTTTTATACATCCAATGTGCTGCTACTCCTGATTCACACACTTTGTCCATATCTGCGGTTCTTATTTGAATTTCAATGGCGAGTCCGAAGGGTCCAGTGACTAAGGTGTGTAAGGATTGATAGCCATTACTTTTAGGTACGGCGATATAATCTTTAAAACTGTGTTCGCGTGGTGTGTATAGTCCGTGAATGACACCCAAAGCGATATAACAATCTTGTACTGTTTTAACAATGACACGAATACCAAAAATATCGTGTATTTGATCAAAGGACAAATTTTTCTTTTTTTGTTTATTGTAAATGCTGTACAAGGATTTTTGCCTACCATCTATCTGGGCAGTTAAGTTTGAGTGTAATAAGGCTTTGGAAATTTTCTTATGAATTTTTTTAATGGCTTGTTTTCTATTCCCAGAAATCAATTTAACATTGTTGGAAATATCTTCTGCTATATTGGGGTGTAATGCAAAAAAAGCATGGTCTTGCATTTCGTTTTGTATTTTGGTTAATCCCAGTCTTTCAGCAATAGGTGAGAATACTTCCAGTGTTTCTTTGGCAATGCGTTTGCGACTAGATTCACTCATGGCGCCAATGGTTCGCATATTGTGCAATCTGTCGGCCAACTTAATGATAATGACACGCACATCTTTTGCCATGGCGAACAACATTTTGACAAAACTTTCGGCTTGCGCTTCTTGCAAGTTTCTAAATTTTAACTTGTCCAACTTGGTGACTGCTTGAACCAAATAAGCCACGGTTCTATTAAATTTTGTGACCAGCTCTTGTTCTGTGACCTCGGTGTCTTCAATGGTGTCGTGTAATATAGCGGCACAAAGGGTGTTGATGTCAAAATTCAATTCAGACAATATACTTGCAACAGTCAATGGATGGGTGATGTAGGGCTCGCCGGATCTTCGGAATTGTTTGCAATGGGCTTTTGCCCCAAAGTGAAAGGCTTCTTTCAATAAAGCTTGTTGGTTTTGGTTGAGATAACTGCGTGTATTGTTGGTCAGCGATTTGTAAGCAGCTACAACCGCAGGATGTTTTAAAATAGCCGTGACATTAGTGATATTAGTGATATTAGAATCTGTCACGGCTTGAAGTGTTTTCTATTTGTTTTTGTATCAATATTGATAACTCACATCATTTGAGAATCTTGCTCTTCAGCTGCGGCATTCCATTCGTCTAGCTCTCTTGCACGTTTCTCTTCAGCTTCTAGTTCTTTCAATTTTTCTTCGGTCATCAAACCAGCTGCAATTTCACGCAAAGCCAAGACTGTTGGCTTGTCGTTTTCTTCTTCGACCAAGGGTGCTTGCCCATTGGCAATTAATCGTGCACGTTTGGATGCTAATTGTACCAATGCAAAACGATTTTCAACATGTTCTAAACAATCTTCAACTGTAACTCTTGCCATTATTGTTTCCTATTTTAACTGTAAGTATATTAAGCGACCGCGTATGTTAACAAAAAAGCGGATTAAATTATAACTATCTCAGCGATTTTAAAGTGTTTTTGTAGTTTTCTTCAATGTTTTTATCAATATCCATAAATTTGATGCCATTATTATAGGTTTGGATAGGAATTTTATTGTTGGCAAAGATCAATGTGTCTAAAATTTGCACACCATTTAAATTGGTCAACATAGGATGAGAAGTGTCGATGCTAATCCAATTGGCCAATTGCCCCACCGTAAGACCATTAACCGGTAGTTGGCAAGCTTGTGCTCCGCCTGTAACTGATTCATTCCACAGTAAAGTCCCGACATTTTGTGTGGCTTGAGTACTTGCAATCACCCTTTGCTTCAAGTGTAATCTTTGGGAGTATTCCAAGATTTGTAATTCTTGAAAAGGATTAATCAAAATATGACTATCAGAGCCAATCGCCAAGCGACCATTCTGTTTGATAAATGCTGGTAAAGGAAATACACCATCGCCCAAATTGGCTTCCGTCATTGGGCAAACCCCAGCGATGGCTTTTGATTTGGCAATCAATTGGATTTCATGGTCATTTAAGTGCGTAGCATGAATTAAGCACCAATTTTTATTGACCTCAAAGTGTTTAAACAACAACTCAACAGGTCGCATGCCTGTGTGTTTTACAATTTGTTCGACTTCTGCGGTTTGTTCTGAAATGTGAATATGGACAGGTTGACCTTTGTCTAATTCTTCAAGAGCCTGTGTCATTTGCTTAATTGATACCGCTCGCAAAGAATGAAAACAAATGCCCATGTTTTGTTCAGGAAACAATTGTTTTTCTAAAGACTGATACAGTTGGATATATTCGTCAGTATTTAACTTAAATCGTTGCTGTAAATCATTCAGCGACGACCCATTAATATGTGCTTGTGTGTACAGAACAGGCAATAAGGTTAAGGCAATTCCCACATCATGTGCGGCATCAATAATCGCCAAAGACATATTCTCGGTATTGTCTTGGTCTTCTAAATCTCGGTGAATATAATGAAACTCACACACCGAAGAGTAGCCGGCTTGCAACATCTCAGAATAGGCATAACAGGCGATATGATAAAGCTGCTTCGCATCAACCTGATTGGCATACTGATACATCAAATCCCGCCAAGACCAAAAGCTGTCATTGTCCGAAGTTTTGTATTCGGTTAAACCCGCCATTGCCCGTTGGAATACATGCGAATGACAATTGGGCATGGCAGGAATTACACAATCTAATTCAATGTCGTTATCTTTAGGCTTGCTGTTTAATTCAATATCTGCAAACAATCCTTTAGAATCAATTTTTACTCTGACGTTATCTTGCCAACCATTTGGCAGTAAAGCTTGTTTGAAAAAATAATTTTGCATGGATAGGATTGTGTATAGATATTGGTGTGCTATCATATGATTAGTCCATTGATTAAGAAAGTTTTATTAGAGAAAATCCAATGATGAAAATCAAATACTCCGATATAGAATATGCATACCAATACACAAGTGCCGCTGCAGATGGTATCAATAGCGCCTATATAAATCGGAAAACAGGTCAAATACATGTGTACTCGGAAGAGTTCGACAATTTTGAAGAGTTGCCAGATGATGTAGATGACGAAGATAAATATATCCTTATGCCACACAAAAATGATTTTGATTTAGGTCGGGATTTGGTGTTTGAGTTTTTCCAACAAAAACTGCCTGATGAATTGGATACAATATATTCAATTTTCCGAAGAAGAGGTGCTTATTCTAAATTCAAGAATTTTCTTGATAACAGGGGACAATTGGACAGATGGCATGAGTTCCAAAATGATGCCGAAGAAAATGCCTTAAAAACTTGGTGTAATGAAAACAAAATCACACTTTAAAATTAATCAGCAAATTCTCCTTAGTCTGCCTGCGCTTCACTGATCGCCAGGTCATCTCTTAGAATTTGCAGTTTATTCTCGTTGTTTTCAAGCAAGCTTAATCCTGCACGTACCCACTTCTCTAGTTGAACTAAACCTACCATAATTTAATCGTGAATTAATAAAACCTCAAATTATCCCCCAAAGTGGCGCTTGTATTTTTATTCATGATTGACTCAATGTGTAATAGCCTTATAAACCAGGAGACATTTATAGTTAACAAAAATGTCAAAACTGAGTATAGTTTTTGTGACACAGTTCACACTATTCTCGTCATTCAGACTCTTTCAGACTCTTTCAGAGTTTTATCAGGATCTTCATACTTTAATAAGATTAAATTTAATTTAACTTAAAATGAGATACATAACATGAAAATTTTCATATTGGCTTTAACTCTGTTTTCAGCTTCATTAAACGCGGCAGATTCTATTTTTTTAGTGGGTCCAGTAACAGATGCAGACTGTGATTTTAACACCATTCAAGAAGCAATCAATGTCGTCAATACTACTAAGCATATTAGGGTTAGTAACCAGTTATCCACAGTTACAGGAATAACAATAAATTCTATCAGAACTATTTCTCTAAGTGGTGGTTATGCAAACTGTTTAGATGCAGAAAACGACATTATAGATTTAGACAATACCAGCTATACTACAATCAGTAACGTGAATGGCATAGCCTTAGAAATTGACCTTGACTTAGCTTCACAGAGAAGTTTGGAGATAAGTGGTTTCAACTTTATTGACAGCGATGGCGGGGTAGATTTATTCATTACTAATGTCAGTCCTGAATTTGATTTAAATATTCACCATGTAGTTATTCGTGATAATAGTTCAACAGGTTTAAAAGTCAGAGGTGATAATTTAATCACTAATCTTGATTATGCTCAAATATTCAACAACACATCTGCATCTGTTGGTGGAGGAATTGGCTGCGTTGGAGCTGAAATCAATATTGGGGAAACTGTTTCGATTCATGATAACCATGCAAATTCTGGCGGGGGGATATCTGCCAGTTTATGTGACATTAATCTAAGTGCTGGTGATATGCAACCTTTAGATTCTTTAGAGTTTGGTGTCTTTCAAAACACAGTAACATTTGAAGGTGCAGGAGTATATCTTAGCAGATCAAATCTAACAGGGAGAGGAACATTTTCACATCCTGTCTCTATTACAAAAAACGCCGCGGTTCAAGGAACCGGAACACTGACAAAAGGCGGCGGGATAATGCTTGTATCAGGTTCTATTTTGCGGTTAATCAATGCCAGAGTTGAAGCTAATTCTTCCTTCTTTGCAGGTGGAGGAATAGCAGCTGTACATACTAATTTGGAAAATAGTGCACCTTTAATTGTTTTATTAAGAGATTTAGACGGCTGCAATTATGCCGATATCTGTACCTTTTTATCTGACAATAGTACCACCAATCTTGTCACTTCAAAGGGAGCTGCAGTATATTTAGATCGTGGTAGTTTTGCTTACCTATCACAGATGGAAATCAGTGGCAATCATTCGGAAAACCACAGTATTTTTCATATTGAAGGCGGCAGTATATTGTCCCTGACCAGTGATTTAATTATTAACAATTCAACTTCAGGAAACCTGTTAAACTCAGTGGACGAATCGCAATTTATTTCACTCCATTCAACTTATTCAAATAATGATGTAGACAATTATTTTAACATTCAATATGATAACAATAACCCTCAATTACTAGATATCACTGGCTCAATTATTAAAAATGGCAGCGCAACTTTAGCTGATTTGAATAACGATGGCGGCAACCACGATGCACAAATAAAGTGTTCATTGGTTGAAAACAATGATAACACTGATGTCCTACAAAATAATTCTATTATAGGTGATCCTGGTTTTATCCAAAGTGGTTCTTTTCAATTGCGAGAAGATTCTATTGCCTTAGATTCTCCTTGTACGGTTGTTGGTGAATTTGAATTATCTCGATATGATATTATCGGGCGTGATCGAACCAGAGATATCGCGCCAGATTTAGGCGTGTATGAAAGGTTTGTTGAAAATGTATTTAGTAATGGCTTTGAGTAGAGTAAAAATCATGAAAAAAATAATAGCTATCTTATTCTACCTATTTTCATCAGCTGTATATGGAGGACCTCAAATCATAAAAGTAGGAGCCGTTGACGATTTGGACTGTGATTTCAACAGTGCTCAACTTGCTATAGACTCCGTTATAATAGACTCTGAAATACATATCAGCAATCAACTGTCAATCACCCAAGGGATGTTTATCAATAACCAGCCCATTAGCAAATTAATGGGTGGCTTAGAGGATTGCTCAGATAATGCACAAATAATCAACAATACCAGTGTCACCAATAATATGGATGTTGGGTTATTGGTCTCTATTCAAGACTCTACAATTCCTACTGTGGAAATTTCAGGGTTTGATTTTCACTCAAGCCTTGGTGGAGTCGATGTTATTAATGGTGTCAATCAAAACATACTAATTATTAATATACACAACGTTAATATTTTTAACAACACCCAAGTAGGACTCAATGTTGAAGGCGTAGGTATACAAATAAATATTTCCAATGCACTTGTTTTTAACAATGTTAATGTCATTGGAGGCTCCACCCAAGGAGGAGGAATCAGGTGCGCTAATGCTGAAATTAATATTTTAGAAAATATGGCCATCAACGATAATCAAGCCGATATTGGAGCAGGAATATACGCTGCAAACTGTCAAATCAACTTATCAGCAGGAGAATTAGCAGAAAACGGTGATATCATCTTTGGGATTTTTGATAATATCGCCAATGAGCATGGTGGCGGAATTTATGCATTCAATACTACAATAAATGGCAGCGGTTCAACACAACAACCGTTAATTATTAGCCGTAACGCTGCGATTTCAAATACTTTTGGAAGAGGCGGAGCAATATCCATGGCATCTGGTTCTAATATCACATTGTTAAATGCCTTTATAAACAACAACACAGCCAGTCATCAAGGTGGTGCAATTTATGCTGACTCCTTCAATATAACCTTATCGCCAGCGGTCATAAATATTGGTCGCAATCCAAATGGATGTGACTATGCTGAAATATGCTCCACTATAAGCAATAATATCGCACAAAATAGTATCACAGGCAAAGGTGGAGTTGTTTATTTAAGAAGACGGGCAATAGCCAATATTAATCAGACTGAAATGGCCAATAATCAAGCCGATGATTCCAGCGCTTTCCATTTGTCTTTTTCAGACACCCAGCTTAATTTAGAAGGCAATAGTATCCATCACAATGGCTCAACCACACAAGATAATGCCGTCACACTGTTTAAATCAGAAGGCGTTGATGTCAGTACAATGTTAAATTTCAATACCATTACACAAAACCGCACGGATACGATTTTTGAGCTTGATTTTAACAACTCTAACATCCAAACATTGAAAGTTTTTAACAGTATTATTAGTAATATTGATAGCCAGATAATCAATCATGATGGTGGTCAAGCCTCTCATATTGCTGAGATTAATTGTTCGATATTACACAATGATAGCACCGGAGGAATTACCGGCAATGGCAGCATCATAGCTGATCCATTATTTGTGGATGACATGAATGATTTTCATTTGCAAGCAATATCAGATGCCATTGATGTAGATTGCAGCAATATTCTTGCACCTGCTTATCAGGACATTGAAGGTAAAAACAGATTAGCAGATTCAATAGCAGACATGGGCGCCTTTGAATATATTGTTGAAACAATTTTTCTTGATGGCTTTGAATAAAAGTAAATGGGTGTCTACAAGAATATGTTCGCAGAGCCTTTTTATGTTAGGGCAAACAGGATGGGCTTTGTTATCTTTGTCTGGCCGCCAAGCATGGCGCCATTGTCATTTGTTAAACTAAGAGTAGCCCCGAGGAGCAAAGCGGCGTGAAAATACTGTGGTATACCGCTGAACTCATCAAGCACCAATTAATCCAACCAGTTGTGCTTACTGATTTACTGCCATTGTTCACCACTTCTTATTAATGGGTAATTCCGAATATTTCCCATGATTAGCATCTAATAATTGGTTGATTTTGAGGAAGTTTTCTTGCACAGCCTCAAGGTTCAAAAACTTTCCAATGATACTTCTGTTTTTGAAAACAATAAATGTATTGTTGGTTTCGGGGTTTATTTTAGTTAAATGGACATCGGATTGTTTGTCGTTAAATGACGGCACAAAAGTTAAGGCAACTTTCTTCAAGTTTAACTCTTTGCCTAAATCTTTTAATTCTTTTTTACGTTTATCAAAGGAGTAGTCGATTTCATTGGCGTAAATCAAATAAACTTTTAAATGTTGATCTCTTATTTTACTTTGCTTTTCTAGCTCTAATAACCAATTTTTAATTTCTTGAGATTGGACATTATTAACAAAATACATGATACCAAAATGTCTTCCATACCGACAAACAGGACAGGTTTTAGTGCCTTTATCTGGCCCCCAGGCGTGATAAGGAGTGATGGAAGGAAAGTTTCCACCAATCTTTAACCCTGATTGAATGCTTGTGTCATCAACAGGATAGTTGGGAATATTTAATCCCAAAATAATATTATGCTCAGCAATAGTCATATCCTTTGAAATCAAGGTTCTTAACAATCCGCTGCCACCCCGGTTTTTAAACTTCTTTCTTTCTGCTGTTGTCAATAACGGGTCGTAATTAAAAACCAATTTATCAACATAATATTCATCTGCAATATTGGGTTCTTTTATCGACAGATGTATGTGAGCAGGTTGACTCCTGTTAGTATATGCTTTGGGTTTAACTGTGTATATTGAATAATTGCCATCAATATCTGATTTTACCCAACCCCGTATGTATCCATGTCTAATGACCTTTTTGTTTAGATTGTTCTGGTTCTTATAATGGCCGTTTTCATCTGTTTGCCAGTAATATACGATTACATCTTTAGCAGGTGTAACCCCATCATTTTGTAAAATTTTGCCTGTAATCAATAATTTTTGATTGCCGCTATTCCATGCAGGACTGTAACTGACAGGTGAAATATTTGATGGCATATCGATATACATTAATTCACAACCATCACATCCACCTCCAACAATGTTATTCTGAGCTGAACTTCCTTGTGGCGAATTAATTAATGATATTGTTAATAACAACAGCAGTGTAAGTCTATTTATAGCTAGTTTCATGATTTTTCCAAAGTTAAAAAAACCAATATTAACAGTGTAAACTCTACGATTTACCTTAGATGTTCTAAGCTGTGTATATTTTTACTTAAACTGTGTATTAAACTCTTTGCGGTAGTTTCTACTTAACCGTATAACAGTGCCTTCATTTAAAAACAGGTCATAGTCGCCATTTTCTCGGGACTGTATTTTTTGAATTTTAGTTTTGTTGATAATGGTGGATCGATGAACACGAATAAATTTGCTGTTATTCAATTTCGTTAAAATACCTGATAATGTTGAAGGGTACAAATACTTTTTCTTATCAACCCAAATGCCAATATAGGGCGTTTCTGCTGCTATCCAATCTATGTCATCAACCGCTATAACATGGGTGTTTGTTCCTTGTTTAATGGAAAGGCTCTTGATAAGTTTGTTTTTATTGGGCTGAATGTTTAAAGAATAATACCTGGCAATTAAATACATCAAGCCATAAATAGTCAGAATAAAAACAAAATCTTGGGTGAATTTGTTCTTTATTAAAAACTCAAAGGGCACGGGTGAATCCATAAAGACTTGCGCAACTAAAGCTATTAACCAACTGGCTATCATGATATGTATGATTACAATGGGAATCAGATAAACCATAATTTTGGTCAAGTTGATTTCTTTGGATAATTTTAAATTATGATTCGACTTCAACATGAAACCATAAATAAAAATTGGAATAATTAATACAGCTATAGGAATTTTAAATAGTATTGATTCAGAAAAATAATAAGATTGATTGAAAATCAGAGAAGTCAAATAGTCGTGTATCAACATTAATACAATTATTGATACGACAAAGACAATAAGAATAGCTTGTAATTTGAGGTCTTTAAGTTTGTTTTTTAAGTGTAGCATAAACGTTATTATATCAATTAAATCTTGAATTTGGTAAAATGCGCCTCCTTTTTAAAATATAGAACAATTATGGGCTTCAAATGTGGCATTGTTGGTTTACCCAACGTCGGAAAATCAACTTTATTTAACGCACTGACCAAAGCAGGTATTGATGCGGCTAACTATCCTTTTTGTACGATTGAACCCAATGTGGGGATGGTCGAAGTGCCTGATCCTCGCTTGGATAAACTCTCAAACATTGTTAACCCAGAAAAAGTATTGCCAACAGTCATGGAATTTGTTGACATTGCGGGATTGGTTGCGGGAGCTTCAAAAGGCGAAGGGTTGGGCAATAAATTTTTATCCAACATCCGAGAAACCGACGCCATTGCGCATGTGGTTCGTTGTTTCAAAGACGATGATGTGGTGCATGTTGAAGGAAAAATATCTCCGCTAGATGACGTTGAAACGATTAATACCGAATTGGCTTTAGCTGATTTAGATTCAGCCGAACGAGGTCTGCACAAAGCCCAAAAACAAGGCCGTTCAGGCAACAAAGAAGCCCAAGCAAGAGCCGAGGTCCTGGAAAAAGTTGTGGCACAATTGTCAGAAGGTCATCCGATACGTGCTATGAATTTGTACAAAGAAGAAAAACAAGCCATCAGAGAATTCAGTTTTATTACCGCAAAGCCGGTCATGTATATTGCCAATGTGGCAGAAGACGGGTTTGAGAACAACCCATTTCTTGATACTGTTCGTGAAATGGCAGAAGCTGAAAAATCATCGGTTGTGCCAGTATGTGCAGTAATCGAATCTGAAATTGCGGTGCTAGATGATGAAGACAAAGAAATGTTTATGGAAGAATTGGGACTAACTGAAGCGGGGTTGGACCGCGTGATTCGTGCCGGTCATGATTTGCTGGGTTTGCATACTTATTTTACCGCGGGCGTTAAAGAAGTCAGAGCTTGGACATTTAAAGCTGGCTCAACCGCCCCACAATGTGCTGGTGTCATTCACACCGATTTTGAAAAAGGTTTTATCCGTGCAGAAACCATGGCTTATGATGATTTTATTCAATACAATGGCGAAGCAGGCTGCAAAGAAGCGGGCAAGTTGCGGTTGGAAGGCAAAGAATATCTTGTTAAAGAAGGCGACGTACTACATTTTAGGTTTAACGTTTAAAAGATTTTATTGTCCGCAGATGGACGCAGAAAAACGCAGATAAAAGATCAAGATCAAGATCAAGATCAAAAGCAGATATCGCACGGCGGCACGTATCGCACAGCGGCACAGCGGGGCACGGAAGAGCAATAGTTAATTTCGCAAAGCGATTGTGAAATACTAGAAACTAAACGGAATAGAGGCTTTAGCCCTGCCATACTGCAGTTTTGCAAAGCCCCGCATCCAAAAAAGTATTTAATAAACGTGGTTGAGTATCCCTATGTGTCAGGATAGTTATCGCCTCTGCGAGAAAACACGCTCTTGATCTTCATCTGCGTATATCTGGAGTCATCTGCGGACAAATTTTTTTTAATCTTGTTCTTTATTTCGAATTTAGCGCGACTAAAGTCGCGATTCCGATAGTTGTTTTTCAAACTTTGTGTGATAAACCAATAAAAGAGAGTAAATTATATTGTGAAATTTACTGGAACAAAAAACTACATCGCAACCGATGATTTGTCTATGGCAGTTAATGCCGCGGTAACTTTGCAACGTTCTTTGTTGATTAAAGGAGAGTTTGGCGCAGGTAAAAAAAGTTGGCAAATAACGTCAAGTGAGTAAAGATTATTTAGTCAAATAAAACTATGTGTTACACTTTGGGATTAATGGTTAAATAAAAGACACAATGTTCGATTCTGAAAATATCAAGGCGGTTATTCAAAGTGGCGAAGGTTATAATGCTGAATTCAAGCTTGCCCTGTCGAAGAAACTTAAAGATATCTCATCAGAAGTTTGTGCTTTCGCTAATTCATCAGGTGGGTTGTTAATAATTGGTGTAAATGATAGCAATGACATTGTTGGATGTCAACTGAGTAATTTTCAGCGTTCAGCATTGCAAAACTCTATTAATGAGATTAACCCACATATTAATTGTGAGATGTATTCGGTAACAATTGATAATCAAGAACTCTGGGTGATAGAAGTTAATTCTGGTAAGAAAAAACCTTATGTTCTTTCGGGAATTATTTATATTAGACAAGGTTCAAACACACAAAAACTAGTGTCTGTTGAAGAGATGCGTGATTTCTTCCAACAATCCTCACGTATTTATTTTGATGAAGTACCATGTGATAAATTTGATACTAATTTTGATATAGATGAGTTGTATTTTGAAGAATTTAAGATTGCAGCCAAGCTGTCATCTGCCATATCACAAACACAAATAATTGAAAACTTACAGCTAACAACAGATAAAGGAAAGTTTAAAAATGGTGGAGTACTATTTTTTGGGCAAACGCCTGAGTTTTTCTTAGACAAGGCTGTTATACGCTGTGTAGCATTTGATGGAGTAACAAAAAGCCAAATATTAGACGACAAGGTTTATGGTGGTGTTTTGATGTCGCAATACCAAAATACCATGCAATGGCTGAAGGCAAAATTAAATGTCAGTTACATCATTGAAGACGGTAATCCACGTAAAGAAGTTTGGGAAATACCGGAAGTTGCGTTAAAAGAAGCACTTATCAATGCCTTGTCACACCGTGATTATTACGACAAAGGGGCGCGTACTACAGTTGAGTTGTTTTCTGACAGGCTAGAAATCAGCAACCCAGGTGGTTTGGTAGCTGCTATTAAACCTGAAGAGTTTGGCACAAAAAGCCACAGTAGGAATCCTTTGGTTTTTGGGTTGTTTGAAAGAATTAATATGGTCGAACAAATTGGTTCGGGTGTTAGTCGAATAAATCAAGCATTGAAAGAGGCAAAAATAGATAAAGCAACTTATAAAATGGACGGTTTTTTTACCTTGATATTCAAAAGAAACGCAGCAACTAAGTTAGGAGAAAGGTTGGGAGAAAGGTTGGGAGAAAGGTTGGGAGAAAGGTTGGGAGAAAAATTAGGTAGTAATGAACAAAAAATATTTAGTATAATAAAGAAAAACCCATTAGCTAAAATTTCTGAAATTGCAAAAACCCTTGGTATCAGTACTACTGCGACTGAAAACAACATAAGAAAATTAAAAAATAAACAATTAATCAGGAGAGAAGGATCTGATAGAAGTGGTTTTTTTGTCGTTATTAATTCTGAAAACAAGGGTGAAAACAAGGGTAAAAACAAGGGTGAAAACAAGGGTAAAAACAAGGGTGAAAAGAAAGGTGAAAATTTAGGAAAAAACGAACAAGCAATTCTCAATGAAATTCAGCGTAATCCACACGTGAAAATAAAGGAAGTAGCAAAACTATTAACACTAAGCACATCAGCCATTGAGAACAATCTGAAAAAGCTAAAAGAAAAACAAATAATACAACGCAAAGGTTCAGCAAGAAAAGGTTATTGGAAACTAATATGAATTTAAAGAAAACAAAAAAACCACTATCATCAACACAGATAAAACTATGAAATTTAACGGAACAAAAAACTACATCGCAACCGATGATTTATCCATGGCAGTCAATGCCGCGGTAACTTTGCAACGGCCTTTGTTGATTAAAGGCGAGCCTGGCACGGGCAAGACCCTATTGGCTCAAGAAGTAGCTGATTCATTGGGTAAACGCTTGATTAATTGGCACATCAAGTCAACCACAAAAGCCCAACAAGGCTTGTACGAATACGATGCGGTTTCGCGCCTTAGAGATTCACAATTGGGCGAAAACAAGGTACATGACATTGGCAATTACATCAAAAAAGGCAAAATGTGGGAAGCCTTTGATTCCAATGAAAAAGTGGTGTTGTTGATTGATGAAATTGATAAAGCCGATATTGAATTCCCCAATGATTTATTGGTTGAATTGGACCAAATGGAATTCAGCGTTTATGAAACCGGTGAGCAAATAAAAGCCAAACACCGCCCCATTATTATCATTACCAGCAACAATGAAAAAGAACTGCCCGATGCCTTTTTGCGCCGTTGCTTTTTTCACTACATTAACTTCCCTGATAAACAAACCATGCAAGCCATTGTCGATGTGCATTATCCGGATATTCAACAACAATTGGTCAAAGCTGCGTTAGATGTATTCTTCCAATTGCGCGAAATACCAGGTTTAAAAAAGAAACCCTCAACCTCTGAACTGATTGATTGGATTAAATTGTTGTTGGCTGATAATATTCCTTTAGAGCTACTACAAAATAAAAGCATTAAAGAAGCGATTCCACCACTTTATGGAGCGTTATTAAAAAATGAACAAGACGTAGATTTAATTCAGCGCTTGGCATTTATGATGCGCAGGGATTAAAGAGTGTTTGAATAAAAATAAAAAGTAGGATATTATAGTATTTTATCCTACCAGAGAAGCATAATGGGTTTAGTTAAAAAAAGTATCACCGTCACTGATCAACAAAATGATTGGATTAAGAAACAAATAGTTAACGGAGAATATGGTAATGATAGTGAATATCTGCGTGACTTAATTAGAAAAGACAAATCTGAAAATGAAAAATTGGTCAAATTAAAAGAAGCAATTCAACAAGGGATTGATAGTGGTGTAAGTGAAAGAACAATTGAAGAAATTATGAAATCTGTAGATGATAGATTAAGGAAAAATGGACAGTTGTAACTTTTCAAAAGAGGCGGATATGGATATAGAAAAAATCTATGAATATACCATACTAAATTTTGGTTATAAAAAAGCAAAAGAATATATTCAAAATATCCACTCAAAAATTAATTCAATAACTAAACATCAGATTGAAGGCCGAAAAGTAAGTTTTATTCACGAAGATTTAAGAAAATTTGAGGTTGAATCTCATGTGATATTTTATAAGCCAATTTCAAGTACAATATTAATTGTGAGAATCTTACATAAAAGTATGGATGTATTAAGACACTTATGAGTTCAACAAACTCAATAGTAGTAAAAAAAACCTTTGATATTTCAGGGAATGGTATTGGAATATTGCCCTTTGAAAGTTTACCTATTAATTTATTTAGGAAAAGATTTAAAGTCCTAATAGAATTAACTAATGGTCAATGTTTTGATGGTATTGCAACTGTTGAGTCACTTATAATTAATGCCTCACAAAAACAAGAGTCTTTTACTTTTTTTTTAGAATTCCTAAAATCAAAGGATATTCCGAAAAATACTAAAATATCAATTATCGAAGAGCTATATTCCCAATGCTAATAGACTACTTCTACAAACTAAAACAAGCCAAAATACCCGTCAGTATTCAGGAGTTATTAACGCTCATTGATGCCATGCAAAAAGACATTGCTTTCGGGTCGATGGAAGAGTTTTATCACTTATCAAAAATGTGCCTGGTCAAAGATGAAAAATATTTTGATCGTTTCGATCAAGCCTTTGGTGAATATTATGAAGGTTTAAAAGCCCGAGAAGACTTAACCCAAGCAACTATTCCTGAAAATTGGTTAGAAACTGAATTTTTCAAAAACCTAAGTGATGAGGACAAAGCCAAAATCAAATCTTTAGGCGGTTTAGATAAGTTGATGGAAACGCTGAAAAAGCGTTTGGATGAACAAAAGAAAAAACACTCTGGTGGTAACAAGTGGATTGGCACGGGAGGAACCTCTCCTTTTGGGCATGGTGGTTACAACCCTGAAGGTGTGCGTATAGGCGGAAAAAGCACTCACAGACGTGCGTTGAAAGTCTGGGAAAAACGCCAATACAAAAACCTAGATGACAATTGTGAATTGGGTACACGCAATATCAAAGTTGCCTTGCGAAAACTGCGCAAATTTGCCCGAACAGGCGTAGTAGAAGAGCTAGATTTAGATGACACCATAAAAAGTACAGCCAAAGATGGTGGCTTGCTTAATATTAAATTGGTTCCAGAGCGACACAATGCAGTTAAGCTTTTGGTGTTTTTTGATGTGGGCGGCTCTATGGATGACCATGTGCGAACTTGTGAACAATTGTTTTCAGCGATTAAAACCGAATTCAAACATTTAGAATTTTTCTATTTTCATAACTGCGTGTATGAAAATATCTGGAAATCTAATCCCAGGAATTACCACGAAGACACACAAACCCAAGATATTATCAACACCTTTGGCAATGATTACCATGTTATTTTCGTTGGCGATGCAGCCATGTCACCTTATGAAGTGGCTTATGCCAATGGCAGTGTTGAACACAACAATCCAGAGCCAGGTAGTCTCTGGTTGAATCGGATTAGGGATAAATGGCAAAAAACCATTTGGTTGAATCCAGTACAAAAAGAATACTGGAAATACACCCAAAGTACGCAAATGATAAGGCAAATATTTGAAGATAAAATGTATCCATTAACCGTAACGGGGATAAGCCAAGGGATTAAATTCCTTTCAAAATAATTATGGTAAAAAGAATTTTTACAGATATTGAAGAACGTAAAAAAGTCTGGATAGCCTTGTCTGATTTATTTTTAGATACTGATACCTCAACATTTCATGAAAACTTAGTCAAAGTACTTTTGGTGTCACCTTATTCAATTGAAGAAATAAATAAGATAATGTTATTTGAAATTTATCCCGTTTGTCGTTGGAATTTATTAAGTATTGCCGCTGAATGGGCTGGATTTGACGAAGATTGGTTGGTAGAGAAAATGCATAAAAAAAGAAATGTATTAAGCTTGATATGGATAAATACTGTTGGAAGATTGTCACTTGTTTCCCATTTCGGATGGCAAAAAATAATTAGAGAAATTAAATACAGAAGAGCTAATTAAATTGCTTAAAGCCCACATGGGATTATAATGCACTCAAATAAATAATCTCGTCAGTTTAGGGGACTCTAATGACAAATACTGCATCTTTGGTTTTATGCAACCCACAAGAATTTATTTCTTTTCTAAAACAAAACAATATCAAACGATTTTCATTGGTATTAGACCAATCCACCAATCAAGTCAAAGTTTCCGATAGTAGACTTCAGCAACTTGCCGACTTTATCAATGCCGACAAACGAGACTTCATGCAACACGAAGGCATGTTGTTTCAGTTAAGCGAAAATTACGACGTGTTGTTTGGAGCTTTTATCCACAAAACCAATAGAGGCCAAGCCTCAGGCGGCTTGCGATACTGGCATTATGCCACCATGGAAGATTTTTTGCGCGATGGTATGCGCTTATCCAAAGGCATGACCCGTAAAAATGCCTTGGCAAACCTGTGGTGGGGCGGCGGCAAAGGAATCATGATTCACAACCCGAG
This sequence comes from uncultured Alcanivoracaceae bacterium, assembly GCA_964564165.1. Classification (GTDB taxonomy): domain Bacteria; phylum Pseudomonadota; class Gammaproteobacteria; order Xanthomonadales; family Marinicellaceae; genus NORP309. The sequence continues at coordinate 18,404 of CAZLZZ010000054.1, forward strand.
CAACAACAAAAACGACCCCAAAATGCGTGAAGAACTGTACAAAAATTATGGGCGATTTATCACCTCAATAAAAGGTTGTTACATTACTGCTGAAGATGTCGGAACATGCGAAGAAGATATGGGCAATATATTTTCACAAACCCGTTTTACCACCTGTATCCCAGCTTCAGTTGGAGGCAGTGGCAATCCTTCATCGGCAACTGCGTTAGGTGTGGTTCATGGCATGGAAGCAGCATTGAATTACTTGGACAAGGGAACACTAGAAGGAAAAACTATTGCCATTCAAGGCATGGGTCACGTGGCAGAGCCGATGATGGGCTATTTGTTTGAACGCAATGTAGCCAAAATTATGGCTGTTGATATTAACCCAGATTTAATTGATGAAGTCAAAGCCAAATATGCC
>CAZLZZ010000055.1:0-5738 GCA_964564165.1 uncultured Alcanivoracaceae bacterium
TGTCATCGTGGAATGGACAACACATCACATGGTCTTTGCCTTGTTTGGTTATTTTATAGCCTTGGCTTTCGATTAGGCGGACTAATGAGACCTCGGATTTGAGTGTGTTTAGTTGATTTTATGTAAAACGTGCCATTTTTGGGTTTCTCCTAAAAAACTGTCAAGTGCTATTATCATTAATTAACTTGGTTGCATAATACCTCAATATGAGTTATTATCAAGAAAAATTTAATGTTAACTCAAAATGAGGTATAAAATTATGTCATCAATAACCAAACATTTCACAATAACGATGACTGAGAAAGATAAGATATTCTTCAAAGATTTAGGAACGCGCATTGCTCTTTACAGAAAGGAACAAGGTTTAACGCAAATTCAACTGGCTAAGATATTAGGCATCTCACAACAACACATGGGATCATTTGAACATGGTATTCGTAAGATACCAGCATCAATGCTACCCACATTATCAGAGTTGTTTGGAATAAGTCTTGAGACTTTGTATGGACAAGAAAACAAATCTGTTAAACGTGGACCAACTCCTAAATTATTACAGCAAGTTGAAATGCTTGCTACCTTACCTAAGAGCAAACAGAAGTTTGTTATGGAGATGTTGGATACGGTTATCAAACAGCAAGCGGTTAATTGAAAAAGAGCAGCTAAAAAAACAAAAACCGTTAACGATTTAACAGTTTGAAAATGGTGGGTTTTACCTAAAAGGGTACCGACCCCTTAATACACAATAAAAAAGCCGCTAAGTTAGCGGCTTAAGATTGAGGGAATTAGCTAAAAAGGGTACTGACCCGTTAAACTTATTTTTCATACTTAATTATACCATTTTTATACCGAATTTATGTGGTTATTTTGCGTGATAAATCGTCTTAACTTAGTGCCATTCGGTACTGACCCGTTAAACTATACCCTTTTATTTTTAAAAGCTAACCACCTTTCCAATACAATCAATAAAGAAACACCAACAATGCCGCCAAACAATATGGCCAACCCATATTCACGCCAATAGAAAATCATGATGGACGGGCTACTCCATATATCAAGATGAGTACCATTGCTGATACCTGGTGGGCCTCCAAATAACGCAAGCAAACTCACAAGTAATAATCCCCAATACTTCAAAGGCACGTATTTAGGTTTTATGACCCAAAATATAAAAACAACAGCAATACCCAAACCGAAGTACTGCCAAGAAGTACAACCATGCACTAAAGTGGTTAGTCCACTTTCTTCACAACCACCAAATGGTTGATCATAGAAGGACATTGAATTAACAACAAGTAAACTAGAGATAACTCCTATTACTAAGCGCACCATAATCATATAATATATATTATATTTATCTTTCATATTCATTCTCTGCTATTGTGAAACACTAGGGTTTTCGTTGATAACCAGCACGTAAATCAGTACGTATTTTATTTGTATATCTAAGGGCATGCATTTCAACAGGGGGTATCCCTCGTGGAACTTTACCAGGTAATATTAAATTTTTATTACAACTAAACCAACAATTCAGAGTGTTCTTCCATGCATGGTGTAGCTCATGGGCTAGAATGAATTTTGGATTGGCGTACAACGGACCAATATTAGAATTTATCGCCTCCTTAAAGTTGAGGTCAATTCTGATATTACTATTTCGATTGTGGAGAAATCCTTGTGTAACCGCCTGTTGGCCCGGTTGAAATTGGATATGAACTACCCCTGAGTTAGCAGTTATTTCATTTAATAGTGTCGCACCTGCATCAGAAGATACAATATCTACCAGTAACTGATGGACTTTTTCTTGGAATTTAACAGGGCCCTCAATACTGTATTCAAAAGAAGAATCTCCATAAGTCAAAGACTTATTCATTGTATTGCCATCCCCATTATTAACACCGCCAGCAACTTCATTAAACGCCACCCTAAACGCCGCACTCATTGCACCATGTACAACTTCTCCAGAATCCATACTATCCCCACAAGCATCATACTCACATTTCTCAGGTTTTTCTAAACCATTACAGTCGAATTTCTTTTGGAATATCTGCAAAATAGAGAAGTAACACACAGTACAATACATTTGCATCATATATGTATATTGCATTTGAAGTGATTTAATTTGTGGTTGTTGAATGGTCATATTAATATGATTTTAACGCGAATAAATTTCATTTACCACTTAAAACTAAATCAACTTTCTTTTTAACCATTTCAATTCTAACCAAATCCATCACCCCTTCTTGCAGTATCTGGCTGCCCCAGCGAATTTTATCGGGGTTGGTCTTTAGGATTTCTCTAGCAGCTTGGTCAAAACAGTCTACAGCCAATTCTTGATAATTATAAGCCCCACTTCGCTTGGCTGTGGTGGCTGCATGTAAACCTATTACTGGTGTTCCTGCTGCGCTTGCCATGTGCATGGGCCCTGAGTCAGGAGATATCACCAAGTCCACTTTTTTCATTAAGGCGTATAATTGTTTGAGCGTGTCTTTTCCTGTGATATTGGTCACTGGAGAATTGGCCAAACCTTCAATTTCTTGGGCTGTTTGTATTTCATACTCACTCGGGCCGCCACACAATATAACATTGGCTTGGTATTGTTCACACAGATAATCAATGGTTTTGGCGTAGTTTTGGCTCGACCAATTGCGTAATTTTTTGCTTGAACAAGGGCTAATAATGACATTTTTTTTCTGGACATCAATAAATTGTTGAACGGAATCTTCATCCTCTTGAGAAGTAGTTATATTCCATTTATAAACAAAATCATTGATTCCTAATACCTTGACAAACCCCATAAAACCATCTAAAACATGTTGTTTATCAACAGCTTGTATGCGTTTGTTTAATTTAAATCCATGCAATTCACGCGCCCGTTTTTTATCAAAACCTACGCGGGTTTTGGCTTTGATTTTCCATGCGGCTCGATTGGCTCTAAAAGATATTTGCATGTGTAATAAAATATCAAACACTTGACTGGACAATCTTTGTTTTAAATCCTGATAGCCTTTTCTACCACTCTTTTTGTCAAATACAACAAATTCCACACCTTTTAATCCTTTAAGTAGTTTGTATTCAAACTTTCCAATCACCCAAGTAATATTGGCTTGTGGGTAGGCATTTTGTAAGGTTGCAATGATTGGTAGAACATGGGTAACGTCACCAATAGCGGACAAACGCAAAATACAGATGGATTGAATAATATTTGTCATTTTTTAGTCGTGGTGGTGATAATTTTTTAATTTCCTATGTAGGGGTTTGGGTAATACTTAAAACCACAACATATTATCACAGTTTGATTACGCACTACTGCAAAACATGGTATCCTAACCTACTTTATTTTTTCCAAGTCGTCCATGCAAGATAACATCACCAAAGTTAATAAACAATGTTGGATTATTAGCAACGATCAAGTTTCAAATCGAATTAACTCTGATTGGTTCAGTGATACTTACTGGCTCAATCAAGGCAGGTTATTGGGAGCAAGTAGCGGCAGAGGGTCTGCTTGGATGGTAAAATCCGACAGCGAAAAAATGATGCTAAGACACTATTATCGGGGTGGTATCCCTGCAAAATTTATTAAGGACAAGTATTTTTGGACTGGATTGCAAAAGACTAGGAGTTTTAGTGAATACAAATTATTGGAAAAAATGATGGGTATGAAACTGCCTGTACCAGAACCCATTGCAGCTCAGGTATGTAAAAAAGGCCTATTTTATCAAGCCAACATTTTGATTGGATATATTTTACACGATGCGACTTTTGCAGCACTACTCAATACCGATGCTGACAAAGAAATCTGGGAGAACATTGGCAAAACGATTGCTGATTTTCATAATCTAGGCATCAACCATGCCGATCTGAATACCACCAACATATTGATTCAAAAAGAAAAAGTTTACTTGATTGATTTTGATCATTCAAAACAGTGTAAGCCGCGAAAAATGTGGCAACAGGCCAACCTGAAAAGATTAAAAAGGTCTATTGATAAATTAACCGACAGCAACCATATAGCAAGCAACCAAATAAAATGGCAATCTCTACTTGATGCCTATGACAAATCATTGAATGAATAAAATCAAGGACAAACTAAACCGACCCATTAAGGATTTGCGAATTTCAGTGATGGATACGTGTAATTACCGCTGCCCTTATTGTATGCCTGCTGATAAATTTGATGAAAACTATCGGTTTTTAAAAAAACAAGAACGTTTGGGGTTTTTAGAAATCGAAAAGCTTGTGAAAATATTTGCCAACTTTGGTGTAAACAAAATTCGACTTACCGGTGGTGAGCCCTTGTTGAGAAGAAATCTGGATCGGTTAATCAAATATTTAAAAAATATTGAAGGGATTGATGACATAGCTCTAACCACCAACGGCCAATTATTACAAAAACAATTGCCCAAACTGATTGATGCTGGGCTTGATCGCATCAATATTTCACTGGATACTATAGACGAAGACTTGTACTATCAAATGAGCGGCAATCGGGGTAATTTACAGGTTGTATTGGACGCCATAGATGCTGCTAGTGCTTCTTCTCTTAAAAGTGTTAAACTTAATTGCGTGGTTCAAAAAGGCATCAATGACCACCAAATTTTGCCATTGCTTGAACGCTACCAAGACACCGATATTGTTGTTCGGTTTATTGAGTTTATGGATGTTGGCACCAAAAACAATTGGCAAAAAAGCAAAGTTATTGACTTCGAAAAAATCGTGCAAATCATTGAAAAAAAATGGCAAATTGAACCGCTTTCTGCCAATTACATAGGTGAAGTAGCAAAACGTTACCGCTACAAAAATCACCGAGGAGAAATTGGTTTTATTTCATCAATTTCCAAACCCTTTTGTCAGACATGTTCACGCGCACGGATTTCTGCTGACGGCAAACTGTACACTTGTTTATTTGCCCATGCAGAACATGATTTAAAACAATTAATACGCAGCAATAATGACGACGAACTTGAAGCCAAAATTCAACAAATTTGGCAAAATCGAGACGATAGATATTCTGAAATTCGCCATAAATTAACTGGCAACAAAGACAAAATTGAAATGTACGTAATTGGAGGATAATAATGAGCTTGACACATATTGATCAACAAAACAATCCAACTATGGTGGATGTCAGTGAAAAAAAAACCAGTAAAAGAACGGCGGTTGCTACTTCGACTGTCATTTTCCCCAAAGAGATTAAAAACTACTTTAAAGGTCAGGATTTAATCACCAAAAAAGGCCCCGTTTATCACACGGCAATTATTGCGGGAGTGATGGCAGCCAAAAAAACCCATGAGTTAATACCGTTCTGTCACCCCATAGCCATAGAAAATTGCAAAATAGAAATTACCACCAACTCTCAAGGCAATGCAGAAATCCTTTGCAGCGTATCTTTGCACCACAAAACGGGTGTTGAAATGGAGGCCTTAACCGGCGCATCAATAGCCGCTCTGACCATTTACGACATGTGCAAAGCTTTATCACACAATATTGAAATAACTGCCACCAAATTGTTATCCAAAACGGGTGGAAAGTCAGACATCAATCAAATCTAAGCTTATGATAAATTTAAAAATACTGTTCTTTGGAAAACTCAAAGAAACATGGAATACAAACAAGTTAACCATTCAAACCTCAAGTAGCAATGTCGAAGAATTGTACACAGAATTGTTGACCAAGGTTTCAGAAACCCCTCATAAATCCAGCATAAAAGTAGCGATCAATGATGAGTTTGTCAATTGGGACTC
>CAZLZZ010000055.1:5781-18743 GCA_964564165.1 uncultured Alcanivoracaceae bacterium
TGGAGGATAACGTGTTTAAACTCAGTGAAAATATCATCGATGAGCAATCGTTAAAGCAACAAACACTAGACCCAAGTGCTGGTGGATTTGTCAGTTTTGAAGGATGGGTTCGCGATCACAATCAAGGCAAGAATGTTCAAAATCTGGCCTACGAGTCCTACCCCAAGTTGGCGATAAAAGAAGGCAATAAAATCATCGCCGAGGCATTTAATAAATTTGATATAAAAAAAGCCCACTGTACACATCGAGTGGGCATATTGGAAATTGGCGATATGGCCGTTTGGGTTGGGGTTTCTGCGGCTCACCGCGATGCAGCCTTTAAGGCATGTAGGTATATTCTAGATGAAGTCAAATCCCGTGTGCCTATTTGGAAAAACGAATCATGGACTGATGGCGAATCAGGTTGGGTTGAACAAGAATCTTAACCTCGTTAAATAGTGCTTGACCTGCCTATCATATCTTAACTGTTTTTCTAGGCAAAAAAAAGACACCGAAGTGCCCTTTTTTTCTCCCTTACAACTCTTTGCCCTTACACTCTTTCCTTAGAAAAAGTTGTATTGAAAGTCAACGCCCCAAATCCTTGGATCATTAACAATACCTTCTAGGTTATTAAAGTCAATAGCGGCAATTAATTTATCTTGATTTGTGATATTTCTGCCATAAAGTCCTGCTGCCCATTTTTCAGTTTCATAGGCAATTCTTAATCCACCTTCAAGCAATGCATCGCCTCTAAATTCTTCAGATTCGTACAAGAAGAAGTTAATACTACTTCTATAAGCCCAGTCAGTTGATAAAACAAGATCCGCTCCATTTAAAGGAATAATGTGCTTTAAAATTAAGTTTGACATCCATTCTGGCGCTCTAGGCAGCGAGTTGCCATCAATAGATACAGAGCCTGCGACCGAACCAGGAGGATCAAGAACAACACAACCCGCACCACAAGGAGCGACTGTTAAATTGGTATCTTGGATTTCTGTATTGTTATAACTAAGACCCAATGTTAACAATGTGTTTTCGGATAATTTTGCCGTTAAGTCTGTTTCAAAACCAAAGCCTATTGTTTTATCAGCATTAACCAGTTGATTAACATTGGCAGTACCTGATCCAGCTGTAAGCTGTTGGTCATTCATTTGATAATAAAATACAGCTGAATTTAGACGTGCTCTGCCATCCCACATTTCTTTCTTGAAACCAGCTTCAATAGAAGTAATGGTTTCAGAGTCTGCTACAGTAATTGCACCACCAAATAATACGCGACCCTGAATACTAGGCGCTCTAAAACCACGAGCCAATCGTGCGTAAATATTGGTATCGTCATCTAATACATGAGCAATACTTAAATTGCCTGAAAAATTGCTATCAGATACATTTACCGAGGATGCCGGAACCGGAGCTCCTCCAAATGGAGCCAGGGGAACTGATGCTGTATAATCTTTCTTGTCATTTGACCACCTTAGGCCAGCTGTCAAAGTAGTCGCATCTGATAAGTAAAAATCAGCTTGTCCAAATACAGCATAAGCTGTTGTTTCTTGAATTTGGTTGGCATATCCACTGTGTACACGATTGCTGTCATTGGGATCATATACAGCTGGAATTACCCGTTCTACACTTAAGTTATCGTAGTTAAATGAATCAACTTCTAAGTACTCATCGAAAAAGAACACGCCAGCTTGCCAAAACATACTATCGCTAGATTTTGACAACCTGAATTCCTGTGTAAATTGACTGTGATCAGGAATACCATCAGCTGTTTGTGCTGGGAAAGGAATAAAACCAGGTCCCATCCAAGGCAAAAATGAAGCACCATAACCGCCGTCAACATCTCCACGTGAGTAGGCTTCTACTTCTTCATATCCAGTAATCGAAGTTAGAGTCATTTCGTTGGCTAAGTCCCATTCTAGTTTACCCATAAAACCTTTTGATTGAACAGTTTGCGAATTTCCACCATCTTGGGAGACCGTAAAACGATCGTATTCAGGGGTAAAGTTATTGGTACCTGGCTGTATAATATTGGCTCTAAAAACTCTGGCTGTGCCTATCATATCGCGTGCATGAATATTAAACAGAGCATTAAAACCATCACCGTCATAAGCCAGTTGGAATCTAAACGCATCTTCTGCATAGGCTTCTAAATCACCATCACCATTTTCTTGCCCATTAACTAAAGCCAAGCTTGGGTCGACTAAACCCGGTCTGTTATTGACCCAATCGTCTCGCTCTTCATGTAAGTAAGAAAAACGTGCTGTCCAACCTTCTGAAATTTCACCACCTATTGCTCCTTCAAAAGAAAACTGATTAAAACGACCAAAACCAATTTTGGCATAACCATTGGTATCAACAGAAGGTTTAACTGAATCAAATTTCACGATACCGGCTGGTGTATTGCGCCCAAACAATGTGCCTTGAGGTCCACGCAATATTTCTACACGATCCATATCGAATACGGGGAATCCTTTTAACATGGGGTTTTCCATAACAATGTCATCATAAATCAATGAAACAGGTTGTGACGCATTTAAATCGAAATCGGTATTGCCCAATCCACGAATATAGAAACGTGGAAAGACACGCCCGAAATCAGACTCAACAATCAAACTGGGCACACGACCAGAAATAAAACGAATATCCGAACCACCTGAGCGAATTTCATCCATAATATCACCGTCTATCGCCGTAACCGACATAGGAACGTCTTGCAGGTTTTGCTCAGTTTTTTGAGCAGTTACAATAACCTCTTCCAATGCTAAGTCATCTTTGGCATCTTCTTGTGCAAATGCCACGTTTGAGAATGCCATACTGATGCTTAGCACAAGTATTGACTTTTTATTTTTCATATACATAAATTAACCCTTCTTATAAGTTTAGTTGAAAATTGCTTGATAAATTAGTAGAACAAATTATAGTGATTTTCTTTGAATTTAACATAAATTTAACACTTTAGAAGCGTTATTTTTTTAGAAACAATGGATTGTTGAGTAATTCTTGTAATTCAGAAAGATAAAGACCCAAATGATAACCATCCATCAATGCATGATGAACTTCAACAGAAATTGGCAGGTGAAATCTACCGCTTTTTTCGTGGTACTTACCCAATACTATTTTTGGTATAGAGTCATGGGTTTTGTAGTTTCTGGGGTGAGAAAAACTGCTGAAAGTTATCCATGGAATCACTGAAAAATGAATAATGTCTAAATCTGCATTTCTGCCATCAAATTCAAGTAAACATTTGCTGTTTAAATCTATTTGCTTTTTAGCAAATTGATTAAATTCATAAAAATTATTAAAATAATCAAAGTAACAAAAACTAAAAGTTTTATCATTGTTTAACACCGTACTACCAGCATAAATAGAATCATAGACCACCACTGCATCGTCTTTTAAACGGTATTTAAACTCTTCTATTGTGTTCGCTATATTGATTGATGCGTATAAAAGGCTGATTGAAAAAGACTGGTCAAGTTTCTTTGTTGCACTGAGTAATTCCGTCACATCTAAGCTTGTACAGATATTAAAGAATGGGTTATCGTATTGTTTAAAAAACTCGTATTGCTTTATACGAGGCCAAGTATTTAAATCCAATTGTTTATAACTCATTATTTTTACCAAAAAAAAGGGAGTTAACACTCCCTTTTTTATTTATAATTTAACTAAGAAACTTATCCGAGAATAGAAAACCTACTATGAAAAAGCTGAATTTGGACATCTTTTCACCTGATTCTCGTTAAGTAGCCGTACTATTCGCCTCAAAAATACTCCTGGAGAGTATTTTCACGCAAGCCGCGTAGCGGTAAGTATCATGGATGATACGCATAAATCATGCGAAAACCTGTCTCAAATCAGCTTTCTCTCGCTACGGTTTCTATTCTCGGGCAAGCTCCTGGAACTTGTCCGAGAGAAAAATATTATTTAATGCTTAAATCATGCAGCCTATCGGCGGTTAACCTAGAATAATAAGCAGATACATTTTCCATATCTTGCTCAGTAAGTGTACCAGCAAAGGTTGACATAATTGCATTTTTACGCGCGCCTGATTTGTAGTCTAATAAAGCCCTAACCATATAGTCGGCAAACTGACCCGCTAATTTTGGATAAGTATCATCAAGACCTTTACCATCTAAACCATGACAAGATTGGCAAACTTGCTCAACCTTTTTAAGTCCTTCAACGGGATCACCTTTGGCTAAAGTCAGTGTACTCATAAATAAAGCCAGAATTATTGTAATTTTTTTCATTGTCATCTCCTGATTATTTCAAAGAGGCAAAATAAGCAGAAATATCAGCAATATCTTGATCAGATAAGCTACCGGCTTGTGCTTGCATAGTTAAGTGAGAACGCTCGCCTGAACGATAAGCTTTAAGTGAAATAGCAAGATAAGCTTCGTTTTGCCCACCCAATCTTGGTACTCGGTACATTGGATTTGCATTCATATAAAGTTTAATACCGTGACATCCAGTACAAGTATAAGACTTTATTTTGCCTTTTTTTATATCTCCAGCTATTATGTCTCCTGCAGCCATAACTGGTGAACCCAATGTTACTAACAATAACATTATTAGTGATTTTCTCATCCTACCCTCTGTAAAAAAATTGTTGCAGAATTATACCTTGAACAATATATTATTTCACGAATGCTATCAAATATTTACACAAAAATTGTCAAAACTATCTAAATTTATAATTTTACAAGCTTAGTAAACATCTAAACCATTTTCGATTTTCCCTCAATCAATTAAATTTGAAAAGTGTTAAAAACTGACCTCAATAGAAGCACAAAACCAAAAAATCTCATAAACAGCATTAACAATGCAATCTTTTTGCGTTATCATGGTCTAATTAGCAACAACAGAACAAAAAAAATAATAAAACAAACAATGTAACTACTCACACTCTCCGTCATTACCGCGTAGGCGGTAATCCACTTAAAAATGATATGAATATCACTTTAAATGATATAAATTTCACAATAGATTCCCGCCTTCGCGGGAATGACGGGGTGGGTAGTTACCAAACAATAAAACAAACAATAAATTATTAATGGTAAATTCATGAAAAAAAACAACTATATTAAAGCACTGATTATTACTGCGGTACTAACATTTACTTTCATTGCACAAGCTGATGGCCCAGATGTTGGCGCCATGGCTCCTGATTTTGAAATCACTCAATTAGATGGTACTAAATTCAAACTTAGCGATTTCAAAGGCAAACAAAGTGTTTATTTGGTCTTTTGGAATTCTTGGTGTCGGTATTGCATGAAAAAAATTCCAAAGTTAAAAATGACACAATCAAATTTATCAGATGAGATTAGAATTATTGCAGTCAATACCTCCACTAAGGACTCGGTAGAGGATTCATTGGACTTTCAAAAACGTTTTAAAACCAATTTTCCAATGGCTTTTGATCACGGAAAAAAAGTAACGGATTTATACAATGTGTGGGGTACCCCGACTGAGTTTATTATTGATATCAATGGCATTATCCAACACCGAGATGGCCTTCCGGATAAATTAGAAGACCACATAGTTAAGTGGAACAAAAAGAACATTTCAACTTCTCAGGCTGAACCAAATTATTCTCAATGAAAAATATTCGCTCAAAATCAGCGGGTAACGCACATTATCTGTACAATCAAGACAAAAACAGGGACAGCAAGCCCAAAATAAGTCAATTTAAACCCCATTGGACCACGGGTATAAACCGCAGAGATTTCATCAAATCTAGCTTTGCCCTATCGCTCTTAGCGGGTATCAGTGCTTGTAAACCCAATACATCTCTTGTTCAGGCTAAAAAAACCAGCAAGTTGGTCTCAGACATTAAGACAGTAAAGCTCAACATCCATACCTTTAGTGCTGATCAACACTTAGATTTAGATGCCATATTTATGCGTTTATTTCCCGATGATGGCGATGGACCCAGTGCCAACGACTTAAATGTCACCACTTATCTGGAATGGGCAATGACAGATGAACGCAATATTGCTGATGGCGATCCAGAATTTATTGCCAAGGGTATCGGCTGGTTAAACCAATTGTCCAATGACAATATTGATAAAAAATTTCGCGATGCTTCTATTCAAGAACAAGAAAAATTGCTCACAGAAACCATCGGCTCTGATGCAGGAAGAAATTGGACATCCATTCTCCTTTATTATGTCGTAGAAGCATTAACACTGGATCCTTTTTACGGTGGCAACACCAATCAAGCCGGCTGGAACTGGCTGGAACATCAAGGTGGCTTTCCACGCCCTATTCAGGGCAAAACTTATAGGGACTTCTCATGAACAGAACAATCAAATGTGATATTTGTGTTGTCGGCAGTGGTGTTGGTGGCAGCCCTGTGGCTTATGAATTGGCCAAAGCTGGCCATCAAGTTATTGTACTTGAAAAAGGTGGCTGGTTTGACGAAAAAGACTTTAAAAAAGATGAAATGCTCGGCAGGCGTCGGGTATTTCGTTCGCAGATGAAGGATGAAAGACATGTCTTGGCTGAACCCGATGGCGATGGTGGCTTTGATGAGTCTACCACTACTCAATTTTGGGGAGGCAATATTGTTGGTGGTGCTAGCAACTTTATGAGTGCTTATTTCCACCGTTTAAAGCCCCAGGATTTTAAATTACTTAGCACTTTTGGAGAAATTGAAGGTGCCAACATAGTTGATTGGCCCATTAGTTATGAGGACATGGAACCTTACTATACTAAAGTCGAAAATGTGGTTGGAGTCTCTGGGAAAATTGTTAAACATCCACATTTAGAGCCGCGTTCAACCCCTGATTACCCCTATCCACCATTAGCAGAACACCCCATTGCTAATTGGTTCGATAAAGCCTGCAAAAAACTGGGGTTTCATGCTCTACCCATGGCAAGAGGCATTTTGTCACGCAAAAAAGACAACCGAAACCCCTGTGAATATTCCGGATATTGCGGCAGCTATGGCTGTCATTCTGGTGCCAAAGCCAGTTCTCGCGCCGCTTTGCTTGATGATGCAGTAAAAGGCGGCAATTGTGAAGTCATACCCTATGCAAAAGCCTATCGAATTAATACCGATAGCAGTGGAAACGCCACATCGGTTAGTTACTATGATGTGAATGGCGATACTGTTGAAGTAAAGGCTAAAAAAATTGTTCTCGCCTGTTATTCCATTGAATCAAGTAGGTTATTGCTCGCTTCGAGCAATGACTCTCATCCCAATGGTATCGGCAACCAACACAATCAAATAGGTAAAAATCTGCATTGTTGTGCAGGCGGAACTGGACATGGTGTATTTGATTTAACCAAACTCCCCCAAGATAAACGTGCTGAACTCATGGTGCGAGGCCCTTTCTTTAATCGTGCTTTACAAGACTGGTATACGATTGATGATAAAAAAGCATTCGACAAACCCGTTAAAGGTTGAACCATCGATTTTGTTTTTGATCCACCTTCCCCAGCATCCGATGCCATGGGTGCGCGTTATGATGATGGCGAAATATTATGGGGGACTAAACTTAAACAAAACATAAAATCAAAATTCACCCAATCCAAAGATTTTAAATTTGAAGTATTTTGCGATTGGCTACCCACCGATGATTGCAATGTCAGTTTGGATACATCTGAAACCGACAAATGGGGCGACCCTGTGGCCAAAGTCAAAGTAGGGTTCCATTCACATGATTTAAAAGTAGCTCAGTACGTCGTTGACAAAGGTGTAGAAGTGATGAAAGCCATGGGAGCAGATGAGGCTTATGGCAATGTCTGGTCAGATCCAACCTCTAATCTAATCGCGGGTGGCCTACGCTTTGGCAATGACCCTAAAACATCGGCATTAGATGCCAATTGTCGCGTGCATGGCACCAACAATTTGTATGTCACCGATGGTAGTTTTATGCCCAATGGCGGCAGTATCACACCGACTTTTACTATTTATGCCAATGCATTTAGAGTAGCGGATAAAATTTTAGAAGCGATGTGAATGTATTTCGCGCCGCTACATTTGAATATAGGCAACAGCATGGCTCATAAACATATCAAGAGCTTAGCTTTTTATACAATAATTGTAACTGCTCACCCACCGTCGTCATTCCCGCAAAGGCGGGAATCTATTGCCTTTATAAAAAAACTAAAAGGCAAAACAGCCTTAAAAAGAAATAAATGTATACTTTTTAAACACTGGATTCCCGCCTTCGCGGGAATGACGGGGTGAGTAGTTACCAATAATTAATCATTTCTTTGACCTTCTTCACATTTTCAACCCATGGCAATCCATCGAATTCAATACTGTTTAACATGATGGTGCTTAAATAATCCGGTGGATGATATTTAATTCTATAACCTCTTGGTGACCCTGCAAAAATGGATTTTCTATTTCTACTTTTATCGTAACTGCTCACCCACCGTCGTCATTACCGCGAAGGCGGGAATCTATTGCCTTTATAAAAAAACTAAAAGGCAAAACAGTCTTAAAAAGAAATAAATGTATACTTTTTAAACACTGGATTCCCGCCTTCGCGGGAATGACGGGGTGAGTAATTACCTTTTATCAACCATTATTTTTACAACAGATTTACCTATTGAATCTAAAAGAATATCCAAATGTTGAAACAAACCTGCACATTCACTTACTTTTAAAGTATGAGTTGTTATCTCAGATTCATTTGGAACCCATATTTTTACCGAATCATCACTCCAATGAAAAGCATAGGGAGCATGATTAATTAACGGTGAGAGTTCCCAAAATATTAAACCTTCAAAAATATGGCCTGGGTTCGGAACATCAAATTTTTCACCTAATTTTTCACTTGTATAGGTATCGGTCATTGGTATCCACTCGCCATAATCCTTTCTATTACTGCAATTCACAAGCAATATGGCAATTATTAGAATGCGTAGAAAATTTATGAATTTCATTTTGGAGGACCATTATTTATTAACACTTTCTCATCCAATAAAAACTCAACTAACCGAACAACCTTAATATTAATTCCATCTACCACAAATTCATCATCCTGATGATAAGTAATAATTAAACCATTGTCTAAACCAAATTTTTTGCAAGCATTGGCCAGACCTTTGATTTCTCTTTTCTTAGTCTTTTCATTTTGCATATCATAGGTCACCTGTATGGCTTTGGTTATTTTATCTTTTTCATTAATGATAAAATCACATTCTGAAGTTCTATCAGAATAATAAAACAATTCATTGCCACGTCTTCTGAGTTCAAGATACACTGTATTTTCAATGGCTTTTCCGATGTCTTCTGAAAATTTGAAACTAATAGCGTTGTTTAAACCCACATCAATCGAATAGACTTTTCTGTCAGTTCCGCTCAAGATTTTTGGATTGTATTTTGATAGTGCGAGGCTAAGATAGATATCTTCAATATAATCTAAATATTCATACAATACATTTTTCCCAACTTTGATACCACTTGATTTAAGATCGTTGTAAATTTTACTAACAGATATTTGCTTGGTAGATGATACCAGTACTCTTTTCAGAAAAAATTTTAAGGCGTGGGTATTATTAATATTAAATCTTTCAACCAAATCCTTATAAATCAGTACTGAAAAATAATCTTGCAATACCTTTTGGTGAAATCTTTCATCCAATAAAACAATCTCAGGAAAACCTCCTTGTACTAAAAACTTGTCTAATCGATTATTGATTAATGCCAGACTTTTACTGCTATACAAATCAATTTCTATGTTTTCAAACTGTAAATATTCTTTAAATGAAAGGGGCAATACTTCATAGGTTATTGTTCTTCCACGCAAACTTGTTGCGATATCAGAACTCAACATTTTAGAATTTGAACCTGTAACAAATATATTTTTACTGACACTGTCATAAACTCTGCGTACAAACTTTTCCCAGCCCAATATATTTTGAATTTCATCAAAAAAGAAATAGCAGCTCTTCATTTGTAACTCAGGATAGAGCTCCCGATAAGCTTGTAGAATCAAATCCAAGTTGTCAACAGTAAAGTTTAATCGCTCATCTTCAAAATTAATAAAAAGAATTTGAGTTCGTGAAATATTCTTTGAAAGTTGGTTTATTGCGTTATACAGTATTGATGTTTTACCACAACGTCTAACACCCATTAATGTGATAATTTTACCACTATTAATGGGTATCGTTAATTCTCGTGGCACCACCTCAAATGGTTCACTTAAGTGAAAATCTCTTATTATTTGTTTTATCTTCCTCATAACAAGGATGATAATACGTGTTTACGTCCTTAATGTAAAGACACAAATACAAATAATTACAAAGACTCTTTTACGACATCCATGGTTTTGGTATGCACTCTATCTCTTGCCCAAGCCCTTAAATCATCTAGCCAACAATACAAACTAGGCAATACCAGTAAACTAACTATGGTAGAAAAAGTCAAGCCACCGATGATCGCTCTGGCCATGGGAAAATAAGCAAAGCCACTGCCTCCAACAGATGAAACACTCACAGCCAATGGTATTAAACCCACTACAGTGGTGGCAACTGCCATAAGGATTGGACGCAATCGGTCACGGCCTGCTTGTAATACAGCTTGGCTGCGTTGCAGACCTTTTATTCGCAATTGATTGATGTGGTCAATCAATACTATACCGTTATTGACCACGACACCTATCAAAATTATCATACCCATGGCTGCCATCATGGTAAATTGTGTGCCTGTTATGGCGAAGAAAATAAACACACCCAAGTATGAAAATCCTATTGAAGTAATAACACACAACGGGAATAACATAGATTCAAACAAAGCGGCCATCACAATAAATATCAAGAAAATCGCAATTGTGGTATTTCTTGCAAGATTTCCTCCTTGCATTCTCATGCGTTGGGTATTGCCATCAAAGGTCCATTGGTAACCACTGGGGAAATTAACTTTATCCATAATGGCTGTGAATTCTTCTTTGATGTCTTTTTTATTCACTTCTTCATCTAAATCAATTTCAATTTGAATCGCACCCATTCGGTCTTGTCTGCGTAATGTTTGTGGGGAACTGGTGTTTTTAATTTCAGCAATTGTCGACAAGGTCACTTGATTGCCATGGCGGGTTTTTAAGGGTAACTCGGTGAGTTGTTCTAATTTAAAATCTCCAGTTTTATAGAACCGCAACACTACTGGCAACTCACCCGTATCTGTTACCATTTCGCGCAGGTTCATTCCGCGCATGGCAATTGAGACACTTTGTGCCACAGTGGCGGGGTTTAATCCCAATCGCATCGCCCTATCCCTATCTACAATGATTTGTAATTCTTCGCGGTTGTTTTTATTTTCCACTTGTGCACCAGAGACTCCTTTTACTTGGTTCAAGTCCAATAAAACAGAAGGCAAAAGTTCTTTCAAAACATCGTGAGAATCTCCCTTTAAATAAATACTGATCGAGTCATTGTTGCCGCCACGCCTCCATTTGAAGCTTGGTGAGCCGATGGTTATTTTTGGTAAATTTTCCATGATTTCTTTTTTAATATCCGCAATTGATTTTGTAGCGTCTTCTTCCTCAACTAAATACAAGCCTGAAATAGCTTCCCCTCTTTCGCTATAATAGGTATAGACTGATTTTATATCAAACTTAGCCTGATTGACATAAAGGTAATCTTCAACTTTATCTACATCTTTTTTCATTCTTGCCAATGTAAAGGAGCCATCAACATGGTATGGAAGCCAAAGAGTTCGTGAACCGCCACGATCAAAGCCATCCTCCTGCTTCATATTCGCTTGAGCAATAAACCCAATCACAACTAATGCGATAATGAAAAATAGCGTATACCACCGGTGGTTTAAAGTAAATTTTAAAGCCTTGGCATAAGATTCTTTGAGCTTATCAAACCAATTCTCTTTGAGCACAACAGGTTTTTTGTTCAACTTTGAAATAATCAATGGCACCACAGTAATAGAGATAAACAAAGAGATTAACAAGGCACCAATAATGGAGACCGCAACATTGATCATATACATTGAAATCATGTCTTGAGCTGTGACCACAATCGGCAAAAATACGCATATTGAAGTCACCGTGCCTGCAATAACTGGCACCATCACTTCTGAAACACCCATTTTTATGGCGGTGGTGATGTCATAAGTCCCTTTGCTCTTATTGCTCAGGATGCTTTCACTAATGACGACCGAATTATCCACCAACATGCCAATGGCTAACATCAAACCCATCAAGGTTAATATATTCAAAGAAAACCCTAAAAAGTACAATACCCCTAAAGTAATGGTGATAGAAATAGGTATCGATAATGACACGATTAATGTGGTTGTGATATCACGGGTAAACACATACAAAACAAACAAGCTCAACAAAGACCCTATCACACCAGCCATAATCACTTCTTTTAAAGAATCTTTAACACTTTGTGCTTTATTTTCCAAAATAATTAATTTGATTCCGTTCATTTGTGGAGTTTTTGATATTTCCGAAATTTGTGCCAACACCCTGTCAGCAACATCTACCATGTTGGCTGTTGATTCCTGAAATATTTCCAAGCCTACCGAGTATTTCCTGTCTAAATGGCGCGCATAATTTCTTTCACCATTGACCAGATCCACTTGTGCCACATCAGATAGTCTGATTCCAACTGTATTAAGTACAATATTTTTTAATTCATCAATATCACTTAATTGGCCTTTAGGAACAACCCGCAATTGTCTGGCTGTTTTTGTGCTTCCTGTCTTAAAATTACCCGAGGCAATAGCAAAATTGCTGTCATTTAACTTCGATGTTATTTCGTTAAAGCCAATCCCATACTTTTTTAAGGCGTCGCTATTTATGATGATTCTTAATTCTTTTGGTTCTATACCTTGCAATTCCACATTCGCTACACCAACCACTCTTTCTACAGGTTGTACCAAATATTGATTAATTAGATCATAAGAATTTTCTAAATCCATATCCCCAGTAATGCGTATTTTCAGGATTGCATCACCACCCATATCGGCTTTGTTTACAGTAATTCTTCGCACATCATCGGGCAAT
>CAZLZZ010000056.1:0-18661 GCA_964564165.1 uncultured Alcanivoracaceae bacterium
CAGTTACCTAAATTCAAACGAAAAATTGGTAAATTTAAGCATTTTTTACAAATCATAATAGTTATACAAAGGTCTCTAGATTAGAATACTGGCATGAAAGTATTTGCACCAGTTAGTATCGGAAATTTTTCTGTGGGTTTTGACCTTCTGGGGTTGGCGATTGCTCCAATTAACGGAGAGTTGTTGGGTGATGTTATCACCATTAAAGCCGCAGAAAAATATGATTTAAGTTGTTCAGGGCCTTATGCTGATGTTTTGCCAAAAGACAAAAC
Organism: uncultured Alcanivoracaceae bacterium; assembly: GCA_964564165.1. GTDB lineage: Bacteria > Pseudomonadota > Gammaproteobacteria > Xanthomonadales > Marinicellaceae > NORP309. The sequence goes on from CAZLZZ010000056.1 coordinate 273, forward strand.
TACGAATTTAGTCACTTTTGCCTATAAATTATTTATGCAAAAGATGGCAAATAAAGGCTTGCCAACAACCCCAGTGAGTATGCACTTAGATAAAAGACTGCCCGTTGGCAGTGGCTTGGGTTCTAGTTCATCGTCTTCTGTTGCGGCGCTTTATGCCTTAAATCAATTTTTTGGAGATGCATTGAGCATTGATGATTTATTGTTAATGGCTGGTGAGCTTGAAGGTTTGGTCAGTGGTTCTGTGCATTATGATAATGTTGCTCCGTGTTTGTTGGGCGGTTTACAATTGATGACTGGTTATGGTTTACAACCTTGTGTATCTGTGCCTTTTCCTGAGTCGTGGCAATTGGTGGTCAGTTATCCGGGCATTAAAGTGTCAACAAAACAAGCCCGTGAAATGTTGCCTAAACAAAATGATTTGGCAACTACCTTAAAATTTGCTCAAAATTTATCGGTCTTTGTGCATGCATTACATTCCCAAGACGATGATTTGGCAGCCTCGGTTTTGTTTGATGTCATTGCCGAACCCAAAAGAAAGCAATTGATTGCGGGCTTTGATGGTTATCGGGATTTTGCCAAAAGTATGGGGGCTTTGGCTTTCGGCATCTCAGGATCTGGCTCAACTGTATTTGCAGTGACCAATAATCATGAAATTTCCCATAAAATACAAAACTATGCTTTAAATCATTTTTGCCAAAAAGATGGGTTTAGCCATATTTGTAAAGTCGATAACTTCGGTGTCCGTCAAGTAGAGGATATTATGGAATAAAACCCCATTTCGGGTGTGATACTTTCGCAGTCTGGGAAGTCAACTGCAATAAGGTAAATTCAATAAATAATATATAATTATGAAACTACACAATTTAAAAATAGCCACACAACAAGTCAACTTTAAACAAGCTGTTATTCAAGGCATTGGTCAAGAGCGTGGTTTGTTTTTCGTCAACCGATTTAAACCCTTAGAAAATTTAGATGAAATTTTAACCATGAATTTTGTTGAAAGAAGCAGCCACATTATTCACCATTTGATTGATTCAGAGCTGTCATTTGAGCAGGTCAATAAAATGGTAAGCAATGCTTTTAACTTTGATGTGCCAATGGTTGAAGTCACTGATAACATGGCTTGTTTAGAGCTGTTTCATGGGCAAACTTTAGCATTCAAAGACTTTGGTGCGCGTTTTATGGCGCAATGCGTTAAAGTGTTTAATGACAAGAACGAGGTAACTATTTTAACTGCTACATCGGGTGATACGGGTGCTGCAGTGGCTCATGCCTTTTATAAAATCCCGGGGATTCATGTCAAAATTCTTTATCCCAAGGGTAAAATTTCAAATTTACAAGAAAAACTCTTTTGCACCTTGGGAGGAAATATCGAAACCTATGCAGTGCAAGGGGATTTCGATGATTGTCAAACCATGGTAAAAGCCGCTTTTGATTCCGAAGAAATCCGCAACAAACACCATTTAACCTCAGCCAATTCCATTAACATTAGTCGCCTATTGGCACAGGTGTGTTATTACTTTGAAATAGTGAGTAAATACAGCGGTGGTAATTTAGTGGTTTCTGTACCCAGTGGTAATTTTGGTAATCTAACAGCAGGTTTGATTGCCAGACAAATTGGTGCTCCGATTAAGAGGTTTATTGCTGCCACCAATGCCAATGATACTGTTCCACGGTATTTAATAGAGAATACTTGGTTGCCGAATAAAACAGTAGAAACGGTGGCTAATGCCATGGATGTCAGTGATCCAAGCAATTGGCCAAGAATAATGTCTTTATTTAACAATGATTTGGACGAGTTAAAGCAAGTAGTTTCTGCCACAATAAAAACAGACAAACAAACCTTTAAAGCCATGCGTGAATTGCAAGAACTGGGTTATATTGCCGAACCACACACGGCAATTGCCTATGCAGGATTAATAGAATCATTACAAGAAGGCGAGCAAGGTGTTTTTGTATCAACGGCACATCCAGCTAAGTTTATAGAAACCGTTGAGGAAATATTGGATATCCAGCTTGCTTTGCCACAAGCATTAAAAGAGGTAAGTGATAAACAAAACTTATCAGTGAGTATCTCAAATAGTACAGAATCATTCAATCAAAGCTTATTAGAAACTTCCGCATGAAATATCAAGAAAACGATTTAATCGAGAGAAAAATAAACTGCAAATGCAATGTCCAAATTCCATGTATATTACCCATGTATATTACCCATTAGTATGAAATATGCGGATTAATTGTAGAGGCGCGATTTATCGCGTCTTTTTTTATGTCGGGCATATCTGATAAAACGACGCGATAAATGGTCGTCGCTACATTGAGTGATTAATTGGATTGGTGGTAACAGAAAAATCAAACATAGCGCTATAACTAAACTATATTTCTAGTCATGACCAAAGATACGAGTAAGTTGAATAATAACCTGTTAAAATCAACCATTAAAAATTAATTAGAGAAAAATTATGAGCAATGTAAGACAAATTCAACCAGCACAAGAATTTCCAATAAAAACCATCATAATAGGTGCAATTATTTTACTGTTATTGATGTTTGGTTCCAAACTATACAAGACTGTAAATGTAGGCCATGTTGCTGTTGCAACTTTATTTGGTAAAGTAGTGCTAACACAATACCCTGAGGGATTGCACATTCCTGTTAATCCTCTTTATAAGTGGCATGAATTTGATGTTCGTGAGAAAACCCACAAAGAACAAGCGCAAGTTCCCTCACAAGATCAATTGCAAACTTCTATTGATGTGAGCGTACAATACCGGTTAAACGGTGCCAATGTATCAGAAATGTTACAAACCACTGGTGGAATGCAGCAACTATTAGAAGTTCAACTGGTTCCTAAGTTGCGTTCGTTATTAAGAGAGCAAGGTAAAACCATCAAACGTGCTGAAGATTTCTTTTTAGAAGAAACACAAAACAAGTTACAAACGGGTCTGTTGACTGGTTTGCAAGAATATTTAGAGCCTAAAGGAGTTATTGTTTCTGCTGTGCTTATTCGTGATATTACTTTGCCTAGCTTTATTACAAAGGCAATTAATGATAAAAAAGTACGTGAGCAAGCGGTAGAAAAGCAAAAAGCAGAACTTGAAAGATTTAAAACTGAACAAGAGCAATTAGTTGTACAAGCTGAGGCACAGCGCAAGGCAGCTGAAGAAGAAGCCAAACAGAGAGTTATCTTGGCTGATGCGCAAGCTTATGAAATACAGAAGATTAATGAAGCCATTGGTAACAACCCTAGCTATATTAAATTGATGTCACTAGAAGCATTAAAGGCGATATCAAAAGACCCTGCTTCTAAGATTTATTTCTTGGACGGTAGCTCACCGCAGCCTTTGCCATTAATGCACCTTTATGAAGACAAGTAGTAATTTTTTTAGAGTTTATATCGGGTAGTTGTCTTTCTTAGTCTGTGAAAAGACTGTGAAGTCAACTACCTAAGTGGGTATTGAATAAAGTGAAAAACCTTAACGATTTAAAAGTCCGTTTTGTAGGTGCGGGCAATATGGCAACCAGTTTAATCGGCGGCCTATTAAAACGGGGTTTTTTACCCAGTCAAATAACCGCCAGTGACCCAGGTGGTCATCAACGACAAGCACTTGTTGATAAGTTTGGCGTGCAGGTCTTTGGTGATAACAACTCTCATTTTGGTGTTCCTGATGTGCTAATACTAGCAGTAAAACCACAAATCATGAAACAGGTTGCAATTGATATTGCTAAAAGTGTTGCACAAACCAACACCTTGGTTATATCTATAGCAGCAGGGATAAAAATCCAGCACTTAGAGAAATGGTTGTCAAATGAAACAGCAATAGTGCGCACCATGCCCAATACACCTGCCTTAATAGGCGAAGGAGCCACGGGTTTATTTGCCAATTCCAAGGTGACAAAAGAACAAAAACATTTAACCGAAGGCATTATGGACTCGGTGGGTATTTCGCATTGGGTTGATGAAGAATTTAAAATTGACGTGGTTACGGCCTTATCAGGAAGTGGTCCTGCTTATTTCTTTTTGTTTATGGAGTATATGCAGAATACTGCTATTGAATTGGGTTTAAAGCCTGAAGTAGCTGCTAAATTAGTTGAACAGACAGCCTTGGGCTCAGCAATATTGGCGCAAAGAAGCCCTGATGATATCAGTGTATTGCGCAAAAAAGTCACGTCCCCCAACGGTACCACAGAAGCTGCATTAAAGTCTTTTGAAAAAAATGGCTTGGAAGAGACCATTAAACAAGCGCTAAAAGCTGCCAATGATCGATCTATTCAATTGTCAAAGGACTATTCTTAATGCGTGTGCATCTGGCAATTTATGACAGAAAAAATGCAGGCATAGCCAGTGCCGCCTTGCATCTTAATCCAGATAAGTTGATCTTGTTACACCGCAAACAGGATGATATAGAAGGCATAAAGGCGGTTCTAAATGCTCGTGGTATTAAATGCCTGAGTCAAATGGTTTCTTTTGACCCAAAATCTCTTGACCCTAAAGAAGTTCGGACTATTTTGAAACATGTTTTTAGTGAAAACCAAGAGCATGAAATGCTTTTCAATGCCAGTTCAGGTTATCGAATGATGGTGCTTGTGACCTTGGAGCACTTTACTTCCCAAGGCATGAAAGCTTTTGTGGTTGATAAATTCACCAATCAACTACATTGGTTGCACCCCAGAAATGAACCATCCGTTGAACTATCTTCACAACTTAAAATAAGTGAGTATCTCAAGTTGTTTGCTACGCAAGTACTTAACAAAGGACACACCAAGCTGGACTCACAAGCAAAACAAGAATTAACTTACTGGCTAGTTGATAACATTGAGCAATTTGGCAGTGCCTTGGCGGCCCTTAACCACATTGCCATGCGGGCTGATGATATGACCTTGGAGTATCGTTTAGACAGAAGCCACAAAAGGAAAACACATTTACAGCAGATTTTATCTAGATTTCAAGACCTAGGTTTGTTGCATATTGGGCAAGAAAAGATTGTTTTCAAAGACGAAGCCAGTCGATTTTATGCCAATGGAGGCTGGTTAGAGAATCATGTTTTTAATACTTTGTTTCACATGCGCCAATCCCGTCAAAGCATCAGCGATATTGCCAGAGGAACACAAATTGTGCGCGCACAAGGCAAGGTCAAAAATGAAATTGATGTGATTGCAATGGCAAATAATCGCCTACATTTAATTGAATGTAAAACCCGCAAGTTCACCAATAAGAATCACGCCAACACCCCTGGTTCCGCTGCCATTTACCGCCTAGACACCCTCAAAGAATCGCTTGGTGGTAACTCAGGTAAAGCCATGTTGGTCAGTTATCAAAGATTAAGTCGTTATACAGAACAACGTGCCAAAGACTTGGGTATTTACTGTTGTTCTCATAGCCAACTTAAACAACTCAAAGAACATTTTTATAAGTTTATTGATTCAACAACTTAAGAAGGTGATTATATGAAGATAGAAGATGTTACAGTTGAGTATCTATCACCCCATGTAACAATATTACATTCAGTGATGAGAAACGAAAAAGATGAAAGGCGGTATGAGTTAGAATTAAAAAACACCTGCAATAAACGAATTTTGGGGGTCAAATCACAACTTAAGTTTTATGATGCGAAAGATAACTTTCTTGGCTTCGAATTTGATGAACATGAACAATATTTAGTGGCAGACAGAAATTTGGCTTTAAGTATTTCAGTAAATGTACCAGAAAATACCCAATATGCAAAACTTACCATCGATGCAGTTAAAGAAGAGCAAGAAACGCTTTTCCAAAAATATTTTATAGAAATACTTGTCCTGTCAATTATGGTTTTTGCATTTTATAATTATTTTGTTAAATAACTTTGATAACTGCTCACACCCACCATTTGTAAGAATCCTGATAAATATAGGTTTCTACGATTAACCATCGTGGGTAAACCCACCTTACCATTCCTATGTGTTGGTACATTTACCTTGTATATGAGCCCTGTAAAACCAATAATTTGTATTCTGTAAGAGTTGTTTTAGTATTCTTAAATTCCTAAAATTCCTTATTTTTCATTAAATGATATATTTTCCTGTATTTATTATAAGTTTTAACAAAAAAACAAGTTAAAATTAAAATGCTTGTATGTATTTGTACAAATACGCACAAAGTACAATGAAATTTTATCAACAAAGAGGAATAGAACATGAAAACAATAATTATCTTAGTAAGTATATTAATCACATCAAACGTAATGGCTTTTAATTTTCAGCCTGTTGCAGATGTCAATAACACTTTTACACAAATTTGTATTAAAAGCGAACCTGACGGTTCTGGTGAAAAAATTGAATCAGAGGGTTCTGGTACAAAAATTGAATCAGAGGGTTCTGGTACAAAAATTGAATCAGAGGGTTCTGGTACAAAAAGTAACCGTTATTGTTTATTAATCCCAAATAATAATAATTTTATGAAGTAAATGTTGAAAAATGAAGCAAAATAGTTTAACTTTTAATGTATAGAAGTTTATATTTTGCTTCATTGCACCTAGATATTTGATACTATAAAAGTATTTCCACTAAAAGACATTTGTAGGAATGACATGAGCCCTAAAAATTATAAAGAAATTCAAAACAATCCAAGTATTGAAAGAACAAATATTTTACAAAAACTTGCAAATTTAACTGCAAAAATTTCCCTGAAATACAATATACATCACACTGAATTTTACGAGTTATTTAAACGGGCTTTAGTAAGACAAGAAAAGCTATCAAATAAAAATTTATCAATTGTTCAAATCGCCTGTAGAACGGGAATAGATAGAAGGTATATTAAACAATACCTTAGTTCCGATGAATTTGTACTAAAACCTCCTAAATTGAAATTAATTTTAGATGAAATTAAGAGGATTTGCCTAAGTAATAGAAGTAAATATATTAAAAAAAGAGGGTACTTCCAAAGTTTAGAGAGTGTTTGTAATCAACTGGCATCAGGTTCTTTAACTTATATGTCAATTGCAAAAGAACTGTTAAGAAAAGGCCATATTATTGACAAAGGAAACAAATTTGAGTTGGTTCAGTGGAGTTACATTCCTGATAAAAATGACAATGAACAACAATTAAGAGTTTTAACAACAGAAATGGACAGACTCACCAATACATTTATATACAATATTGATGCAGATAAAATCAATGACACGCAATTTCAAAGAAATATATTTTCAACGCAAATCCTATCATCAAATTTTAACGAGATAAAACAACAAATATCAAATATTTTGAATCAAACTATAGATGATGTTGAACAAGTGATATTGAAGTATGAAGAAAAAGTACCAACGGGAACCTACCCAGCTTTTGGCGCATCAATGTTTGTCTTTGGCTGCGAAAACTCCAGTGAAGAATAGTTGAGCTGAAGTTATACAGCCCTTCCATTTTAAGTTGTCTTCAAAAATAGAAAGTAACTTATACAGTTGGATTTAAACCCTCCGTTTATATGGTCTGTTGTTGGGCTTCGTGCCTCAGCACCAACCCTTGTATCATTCAAATGTGTGTAAAAAGAAGCAATTTCCACATGAAACGATGTACTAGCGGAACCGCGACTTTAGTCGTGCCAAGCTCAATAATAATACAGGGCTAAAGCCCCGATTTCAAATGTTTTATATTTTTTAACAGGCTCAAAAGAATGAAGAAAGGGGTGTTGTGACGTATTCATGATTTGATAAAAATTTATGGACGGTGAGTATAAACTCTATTGGCAGAATCAAACCTGCGGTTTTTTCATCTGCGTCATCTCCGTTCATCTGCGGACAATTGCTTTTGATTTTTCGCTGTGTACGCTGCGCCGCTGTGCGATAACTGTTTTTGATTGTCAGGATAAGGATAACGTTCACTTATTTAACAATCAGTTGAGTCGGATTTGTATTTTAATATAACCCATATTTGTCAATGAATTTTGAGATGGTCTGTTGTTGGGCTTCGTGCCTCAGAGCCAACCAACGGTGATTCGCCCATCTTTATTTGGTTCGATGTGTGAAATATCGTCTAATAGTCGCCTAATAGTCATTAGCTGAAATTTTGATTTACGATTACAAATCACTGTTGTTCCGTTAAAAAATGTAAATACCTTCTTTAACTGGGCAGTAGTGATAAAAAACAGTCATTTTGTACCGATTGTATGAAATATGCGGGTTAATATATCATTTCTTCTTAGTTATCGTAGGATAATTCAATTAAAATACTACCATGATTGAATTTATACTAAACAACAAAACCATAAAAACTACTGACAATCCAGCAATGACCTTGGTGGATTTTATTCGTGTTAATATGAACCTAAAAGGCACTAAAATAGTCTGTAGGGAAGGAGACTGCGGTGCTTGCACGGTAATGATTGGCGAGTTGTTGCCTGACAACAAAAGTATACATTACCAAACCATCACTTCATGCATATCACCACTTGCCAATGCCCAAGGCAAACATATTGTCACAGTAGAAGGGCTGAATCTTGAAAATAACTTAAATAAAATCCAGCAATCACTAAAAGATAATTACGCCTCGCAATGTGGCTTTTGTACACCTGGGTTTGTAGTGGCAATGGCGAATTACTGCTTAAATGACAACAAACAAACCCAACAACAAATGCTCGATGCCATCAGTGGTAATATTTGTCGTTGCACAGGCTATGTGGCTATTATCAATGCAGCCAAAGAATTGGTAGAAAGCTCAAAACACAAAGGACAAAAATATACGCTTAATCAATTAATACAAAACGGTTTTATTCCAGAGTATTTTGCCAATATCCATGAAAAATTAACCCTGATTCAATCTAAACACACGGTATCGGGACAAAAGATAGTCGCAGGCGGCACGGATTTGTATGTACAACAGGCCGATACGTTGTTACAAACGCCCAATTTACGTTATATCACTCTGGAACAATCTCAATCAGTGATAATTGATGGCGATACTTGTTCAATCTCAGGATTGGCAACTGTCACTGATTTGTTCGAACAGCAAGAACTCAATAAGCGCATTCCAAACTTACAAGATTATTTGCGCCTACTGTCATCAGAAGCCATCCGCAATATGGCAACTGTTGCTGGTAATTTTGTCAATGCATCGCCAATCGGTGATATGAGTGCCTTCTTTTTAGCACTTGATGCTAATTTGTTAATTGCTCACAGAGATCAAAGCCGGCAAGTTAAACTCAAGGAGTTTTTTTTAGATTACAAAAAAATTGATTTAAAAGAAAATGAATCAATCGCTAAATTATGGTTTAAATTACCGAATAAAAATAGCTTGTTTAACTTTGAAAAAGTCTCTAAACGCAAACACCTCGATATTGCTACAGTCAATACTGCGATACATATCGAAGTTAAAGACAGTAGGGTGGTTAGTTGTGATTTATCTGTCGGAGGAGTTGCAGCAATCCCCAAATATCTCAATAAAACTTGTGAGTTCTTAATCGGCAAAACCATCAACAAAGACACACTAAAACAAGCCATAGAAACCATGAACGTGGAAATTTCACCCATCTCCGATGTGCGCGGAACTTCAGAATATAAACGGTTGTTGTCTAATCAATTGGTTAAGGGGCATTTTATCAAGTTGCTTCCAGACCTGATTAAATTTGGAGATGTTGCATGAAAAACATAGATGCCAATGGCCATGTGCGTGGCGAGTCGTTATTTATTGACGATATTCTTACTAAGCAACATACTTTACACGCAGTAGTTTTGGGTGCTCAGGTTGCTCATGCTAAAGATGTGGTGATTGATGTTTCACAGGCTGAAAACTTTATCGGCGTTGAGCGAATTTTTTTGGCCAAAGATATTCCTGGCGAGAATGAAGTTGGCGGGATTTTGCTTGATGAGCCCTTATTATGTGAGGGTGAAATTCACTTTCAGGGCATGCCATTGGCAATTATTGTGGCACAATCTGATTTTATTGCCCGACAAGCACGTAAGCTTATCAAGGTTACATACACAGAATTACCCATAATCACCACTGCCAAACAAGCCAAAGAGCAGGGCAAGTTTATTAATGCGGCCCGTTCGTTTGCTATGGGTGACGTGGCTACCAGTTTTGCTGATTGTGAGTATGTGTTTGAGGATGATACATTTTCCAATGGGCAAGAGCATTTATACCTTGAAACCCAAGGTGCTTATGCCGAAAAAATGGAAAATGGTTGCATTAAACTTATGTCATCTACTCAAGGTCCAACCGTGGTTCAACGCATTGCTGCCAGAGTATTGGGTTTGGCAATGCACAAAATTGAGGTCGATGTTACCCGACTTGGTGGGGGGTTTGGTGGCAAAGAAGACCAAGCAACACCGTGGGCTGTGATGGCTGCCTTGGCGACTTATCATCTGAATGTGCCCGTTAAATTAATCTTAGACAGACACGATGATTTAAAGATGACCGGCAAACGTCATCCTTATGAGAGTCACTTTAAGATTGGTTTGGATAAAGATTTAAAAATACAAGCCTTTGAAGTGGAGTTTTTACAAAACTCAGGTGCGGCAGCGGATTTATCGCCAGCGATTGCCGAACGTACTTTGTTTCATGCGACCAATAGTTACTTTATTCCACATGTGAAAACTACCGTACATTCATGCAAAACCAACTTGCCACCCAATACCGCATTTCGTGGATTTGGCGGACCACAAGGCAAATATGTGATTGAGTCTGCTATTGCCAAAGCAGCAGATGGTTTAAATATTCCTGCTTGGAAAATACAACAAGCGAATTTGTTGCAAGAAAATGATGAGTTTTATTATGGCCAAATAGCCCAGAAAGTTGAGGCTAAAAATACATGGAATAGTTTAAATAAAATTATAAATATCAAAGAGATACAAAGTAACATTGAAGTATTTAATGATGCGAATACTATGTATAAAAAAGGCATGGCAATTATGCCTATTTGTTTTGGTATTTCATTCACCAATACACCGATGAATCACGCACGAGCCTTGGTGCATATTTATCAAGATGGCAGTGTCGGTATTTCAACTGGTGCGGTAGAAATGGGGCAAAGTGTTAATACCAAAATGTTGCAAATTGCGGCACAAACCTTTGCGATTGAACCAGAATTAATCAAACTAGAAACCACCAATACTACACGTGTGGCAAATACCTCACCAACTGCGGCTAGTGCCACTGCTGATTTAAACGGCAAAGCCTTGTTAAAAGCATGTACTGCCTTGGTAGATAGACTGAAACATGTGGCAACTGATGAGTTGTCTGTTGGTGTGGATAGGATTGTTTTAAAACAAGGTTGGGTTTGGGTTAATAATCAACAAACAGAACTGGATTGGAAAAGCTTAGTATTTAAAGCCTTTTGGACAAGAGTGTGTTTAACCGAAAATGGACATTATGTAACGCCTATTATTAAATTTGATAAAAGCAAAGGCAAAGGTCATCCTTTTGCCTATCACGTTTATGGTACTGCGTGTATTCAAACTACGGTTGATTGCTTGCGTGGAACTTACGAAGTTGACAGCGTTGATATTGTCCATGATTTTGGCAAAAGCATGAATTTAGGGGTAGATTTAGGGCAAGTAGAAGGTGCATTGGCTCAAGGTATAGGCTGGATGACTATGGAGGAAATCGCCTACAATGACCAAGGCCGTTTATTGTCTAACACCTTATCTACCTACAAAATTCCCGACGTGTTCTCAATCGCTAAACATATCAATGTCCAAGCCCTAGAAACGGATGGCAACGAAATGGCGATTTTCAAATCCAAAGCGGTCGGCGAGCCACCGTTGATGTATGGCATAGGTGTTTATTTTGCCATTGCTAATGCGATGAAAGCCTTTAATTCGGGTTATCAATTGAAATTTCATGCACCGATGACGCCTGAAAAAGTATTGATGGGGTTGTATGAATAATCAAATAATCCTAACCACTAAAGATTACGATAATATTTCTTGGCATGATAACATTATCCATACTATTTCTATGGTAGATGAAAATTGGGAAAATGATTTAATATTGGGTATCGACTATATAACTCAATGGATTTGTGACGGTAATACCTGTAAATTTATGATAGCCCCCGCGAATCTTATCTTTCATAATGTTGAGTCATTTGAATTATGTATTCAAAAACCAGGATTGATGATGCATAGTTATCTCAATTTAATCATAAATGATATTAAAAAAGAGCCATCATCTACTAATGGCAAGGAGTTATGGACTTTCGATTTTTGTAAAACAGGAGAAGAAACAAATAATAAATTATCGTTTTTATCATCTGGTTTTACCCAAACATTATTAAAAGCACCAGTCCTCAAGGATGAACAGCACTTGTTTTTATCAGAACGGTAGTTTATTTAACTGAATTTAATTTATGTTTAGTTGTTCATACATTGTCGGCAGGTATAATCTCTTGTTACTTAAACGGTGGAATCGCTACAAAAGCCATAATGAATTCTCAAATACCTTGATATTAATAAAGTGATACTATACTATCACTTTATGAAAACTGAACTGGTAACAACATTAAAGCGTCAAGCGACCAAGATATTGGCAGAATTACACGAAACCAAAGAACCCGTGTTAATTACTGAACACGGAAGACCTTCGGCTTATCTGATTGATCCTGATGATTATGAACTAATGCAAAGGCGTTTAGCTATTATGGAAGGTATTGCTCGTGGAGAAGCTGATATCCGTGCAGGACGTGTCTTTACACACGAAGAAGTAAAACAAAAGTTAAATAAATGGCTGAAATAATTTGGACCAATTCAGCTTTGTTAGATTTAAGAGGCATTGCTGAGTATATAGAATTGGATAAAGTTAGTGCTGCTAATAAATTGGTTAAGAATATTATTAACAAAACTGAAAGATTAGCAGATTTCCCTGAATCAGGGCGATTACTGCCTGAATTTAATAATGATAAATACCGTGAAATTATTGTACAACCGTGTCGAGTTATATACTACATTGAACAAAATAAGGTTTATATCACCCATGTTATACGCAGTGAAAGACAATTAAGAAGATATATGATTCATGAAACTAAAGCAGATTATAAGATAAATAATTAAGATAACCCCTGTCCACTAAGCCATTATAAGAGTCCTGATAAATATAGGTATCTACAATTAACCATGGTGGGTGAATCCACCTTGCAATTTCAACTGGACAGTATGCGTGAATGAGGTAGAAGGCAGCATCAGGAACCTTAAATTTTAAGTTTCCAAATAATAAATATCAGTCAGGTGCCTTAGCTTTTCTTGATAGTCCATTCCATAACCAAAGATATATAAATCTTCAACTTCAATAGCACTGTAGTCTACGCTGTAATCAGCATATCCGCGGTTGTGGGTTTTGGTCACTAAAATGGCCGATTTTACCGATTTTGCTCCGCGTTCTTTGCACCATTCATCAACCGCCATCAGGGTGTAACCTTCATCAAATATATCATCGACGATAAGAACGTGCTTGCCTTTAAGATCAGTTTCACACTGGTGTTTCCAAATCAATTGCCCGCCTTTGGTTTCTAGTCCGTAACGACTAACTTGTACATAATCCATTTCCATGTCTAGGTCTAATTTTTTTGCTAAATCTGTAGCGAAAATCATGCCGCCATTCATGATAGTTAAAAATACCACTGATTTATTGGCATAGTCTTTGTTCAAGATTTTGGCCATTTTTTTGATGCTTTTTTTGATTTTTCTTTTGCTAAAAAGCAAGGTGCAATTATCTGGAAGTAGTTTTTTTTGATTCATGAGATTGTAAAGTTAATAATTGTCTTTATTCTACAATATCTGTGATAAAATCTCTCGCATATTTTAAATTTTGGGTAACTATTATGGGCTTTGATTATGATTTAATTGTGATTGGTGCAGGATCCGGCGGTGTACGTTCTGCTCGAATTGCAGCTGGGTATGGGAAAAAAGTAATTATTTTTGAATCAAGTGAAGTGGGTGGAACCTGTGTTATTCGAGGTTGTGTGCCCAAAAAGCTTTTGGTCTATGCATCAAGTTTTGTCAAAACATTCAAGGCTGCTTCTGCTTTTGGTTGGGAATTGCCAGCCCCACAATTCAGTTGGGAAAAATTAATTGCCAATAAAGATGCCGAAATTCAACGATTAAACAAAATATATTTAAGTTTGCTAAGCAATTCAGGTGTGGAACTGATTGAACACCATGCCAGTTTTGTGGACAAAAATACGGTTATGGCAAATGGTAAGAAATATACCGCAGAACGTGTTCTTATCGCAACAGGCAGCACGCCGTTTTATCCAGAAATCAAAGGCATAGAATATGCGGTTAGTTCCAATGAAGCTCTGTCACTAACAAGCTTGCCGAAAGAAATAACGGTAATGGGAGCAGGGTATATCGCCGTTGAATTTGCTTGTATTTTCAATTCATTGGGGGTTAAAGTTAATTTGGTTTACCGAGGCGATAAAATTCTTCGGGGTTTTGATGATGAGGTTAGAGGTTTTGCAGAGCAAGCCTATATTAAAAATGGCATGGATGTTATTTTGAACTCAAATATTGTTGAGATTAGAAAACAAGATGATAAATATGAGTTGTTGTTGGATTCGGATACCTGTTTGAAAAACCAAGATGTGGTTTTGTGTGCAACAGGGCGAATAGCCAATACACAAAATCTGGGTCTAGAAAATTTACCAGTAAAGATAAAATACAACGGCCAGATTGAAGTGAATGTAGAACAAAACTGTGGCCCTGATTCTGTTTTTGCAGTAGGCGATGTTTGTAATTCAGACAACTTAACACCTGTTGCAATTAAAGAAGGCAATTTGCTAATGGATAGGTGGTACGGTAAGAGTAATCAATATATCGAGTATGATTATTTGCCCAGTACCGTGTTTTCGCAACCAGAGATTGGTTCTTGCGGTTATACCGAAGAGCAAGCGCGCGAACACTTTGGTGCTGTTAATGTGTTTACCAGTCGTTTTAGGGCGATGAAATATGCCATGACGGATATTCAAGACCAAACCTTTATGAAATTAATAGTACAAAAAGAAACAGATTTGGTTGTTGGTTGTCATATAGTGGGAGTTGATGCGGGTGAAATGATTCAAGGGTTTGCCGTTGCCATTAAACAGGGCATCAGCAAAGAAAGTTTAAACAGATGTATTGGCATTCACCCCACATCAGCTGAAGAACTGGTTACTTTAAGGTAAGTACCCAGATATCGATACAGAAAACACAGCCTTGTTCAATATGAAATGAGCCTGCGGTTGATAGTTTTCAATTTACAATTAAGAATAGTCCTCATAGGATTTTTCTTCAATCAATTCTGAGCCCAATAATATATTCACGGCTTTCTTAACAGCTGCTCTTTTGTCATTTTCTACATAGACACTGCGGGCTATTTTGATAAACTCATCGTCGAATTCTCTTTTGGATTCTTTGATGCGGATATCGTCTTCAATATTCCAAAGGTCTTGATTAACTCTTTTAAGCTGTTGCTTTAAATGGGTTATTTCATTGCATTTTTCTACATGTTCATCCCATGTTTCTAATAAAATATTAAGTTCGTGTTTAACATTTTTTTGCTTTCCGGCATCTTTTATATTGACCGATTTAATTTCAAGTATGGTGATTTTATCCAGTACTTCGCCTGGAGAAACGGGGGTGTTAATGCTATTCATGTATTTGGTCCTCGATGTCTGTTTTTTAAGTTTAATTCTTGTGTTTAATGTGCAACGTCATCCGTGTCAAATTGACCAGTCAATTTTTTGCGTATATGTGACCAAGAAATTCCTATGCCTAGTATTGTACCGATTACTAGCAATAATATCCATGTTAATGCAGTGGTGTTTTCAATACTCATCCATCCTTGGTCAATAAACAGCCATACCAATGTGCCACTAACGGCTAAAGCAAGTACAACTCCCAGTAGTCCAATCGAGCGGAACGTGGCTCTAAAAAATATAAGATATATGACTAACATGACCAGTACAGATAGTATTTTTAATGGCAGTTGTTCATTAGTCAAGGGCCATAGCCAGTGAAACAATGAATAGTCAGTTGGGTTGTAAGTAATCAATACCAGAAGTATTGCAAATAGCCACCTAAGTATAAATCCGCTTGTATTCATATTGATTTTTGTTTTAAAGAAATGCAATTATACCTAAATTTATCAGAAAATACTTTTCATATTTCATAAATGCAAGTTAGACTGTATATTATTCCTTAAATTCGAGACAGTTTGCGTAATCTATTATTTAATAAATATTTTGGACGAATTCTTATATTGTTGTTTGCAGGTTTGTTTCTAATAAGCCCTAAAAATGATATAGGGCAATGGAAAAAAATACAAGAAAAAGGCTACTTAACTTGGGTGACAAGACCCAGTCCTTTGACTTATTATAATTCGTTGGATGGGGTAATAGGGCTTGAACATGATATTTTGAGTCGTTTTACTCAGCAGAACAATATTGAATTAAATGTTGTTATTGCCACTTCTAATAATAATTTATTTGATTTGTTCGATGGGAATAATATTGATATTGCAGGAGCAAACTTAACTCTGACTGATGAAAGGCAAGAAAAATATGTTGACTCGTTGAATTATGACAGTACCAGTACACGCCTTATTAGTTCTTTTCGAAAGCCAAAAATTAGGTCCTTGGGGTTTTTAAAAGACCATTCTGGAATTATAATTAACAATTCATCTTATGCTGGTATTGCCAGTACACTGGTCGAAAAACACAAGGCCAATATCAAGCTTAAAGATGATATCAGCCTATATGAGTTATTGCAGATGGTTGTCGAAGGTACTTATGATTATACTTTGGCTGATGCAAATATCATTGCCATTTATGGTGCATATATTCCTAGGTTGAGAATTGGCTTGGAGCTTTCAGAGTCACATGACTTGGTGTTTTATATGCGAAACAAACAGGATTTGTCGCTAAAAGATAAATTGGATACATTTATTTATCATTACAAATTACAAAACAGAGTAGAAGAATACCGCAAATTTTTAGTTAAATCATTGCCCAATAGCAAACCTGCAGATACTGTAAATTTTTTGAAAAATTATTATAATAGATGGCCGAAAATCAAGTCTTTAATTTATCAAGTAGCAAACGATTTAGACATAAGCCCCATTTTTTTGGGTGCTATCAGCTACCAAGAATCTCATTGGAACCCCAAGGCAATTTCGCCTACTTTGGTTAAAGGCTTGATGATGTTGACAAAAGATGTGGCAAAAGAACAAGGGGTTACTGATAGGTTTGACCCACTTCAAAGTTTAAATGGAGGGGTAAGACACTTTCTTAAAATGAAGAAAATGATTCCCAAGAGGATCCAAGAACCCGATAAAACCAGTTTTGCTTTAGCTGCTTATAATATAGGATACGGACATTTAGAAAAGGCCAGAGTTCTTGCACAAAAAGCCGGTAAAAGCCCAGATTTGTGGGAAGATGTAAAGTTGTTTTTGCCGCTTCTAAATGAAATAAAAGACATAAAGATAGATGGAAAAACAGCTGTTAGATATGTAGAAAATATTTATGTTTACCAAAATTTATTACAATGGAAAGAACAACAATCTAAGTGAGTATAGGGTTTTTTCCTTTAAAATTACTTAGCAAAGTAGTTTTATTGCCAACAAATGTTTTATTCAATTGGAATTTGATGATAGAATGTTATTTAACACTATAAAATAATAATTTATATGAACTTTAAAATTGGACACGGGACCCATACAGGTATAAAAAGAGATCATAACGAGGATACTTATGGTATCAGTGGTGATGATCAATTGTGGCTGGTTGCTGATGGAATGGGTGGGCACGATCATGGAGAATTGGCCAGTGCTATGGCAAGGGATTCTATATTGCATGAGTACAAATCTGGTGAAACTTTAAAGCAATGTATCATTAAATCCAATCAATTAATTATTGATAGTTCTTATGAACGCGGCGGTGATTTGCCGATGGGAACTACCATTGTGGTGTTTACTTTAAAAGACAACCGTTATTTTTCGGCATGGGTGGGTGACAGCAGGATATACAAGTTTTCTGATGGGCGATTAAAGCCCATTTCTACAGACCATTCTTATGTTCAAGAGTTGGTTGATCAAAATTTAATCACCGAAGAACAAGCCAGGACTCATCCCCATCGAAATGTTGTTACCCAAGCTTTGGGTGTTACTGATAATTCTGAAATGAGGGTTTCACTGTCAGAAGGCGATGTCAATATTGGTGACAAATACTTACTTTGCAGTGATGGTTTGACCGAAGAAGTCGATGATCAAATGATTGAAGATTTGTTGAATAAAGATATTCATCCTCAAGAAATAGTTGATCAATTGATAATCGTTGCGTTAAAAGGTGGAGGCTCGGATAATATTACTGTGCTTATTTTAGAGGCTTGTAAATAGTGCTTGACCGAGAAAGAATATTCTACTGCGGAAAAACTGGATTTTGTCAAAAT
>CAZLZZ010000057.1:0-18580 GCA_964564165.1 uncultured Alcanivoracaceae bacterium
GGTTTAGAAGTAGAGTTTGACGAAAAAGAAACCGAAACCTACGACAAAGTATTAGTCGCTGTAGGACGAGTACCCAATGGCAATAAACTAGATGCCGACAAAGCAGGCGTAACCGTCACCGACCGCGGATTTATCCAAGTCGACAAACAACAACGCACCAACGTCAATCACATCTTCGCCATTGGTGATATAGTTGGACAACCGATGCTGGCTCACAAAGCCACACACGAAGCAAAAATTGCCGCCGAAGTTGCACATGGTGAAAAAGTATTCTTCGATGCATTAGTGATTCCATCAGTCGCCTACACCGACCCCGAAGTTGCATGGGTCGGCGAAACCGAAATCACCGCTAAAGAAAAAGGCATCAACTACGGCATAGGTAAATTTCCTTGGGCAGCCAGCGGGCGCGCATTGGGACTTGATAGAACAGAAGGTTTCACCAAGCTCATCTTCGACAACGATACAAATCTAGTTATAGGTGCAGGTATAACCGGACCAAATGCAGGAGAATTAATTTCTGAATTAAGTTTGGCAATCGAAATGGGCTGCGAAGCCGCTGATATAAGCTTAACCATACATCCACATCCAACCTTGGCAGAAAGCATTGCCATGAGTGCCGAAATATTTGAAGGCACAATAACTGATTTGTATATGCCAAAAAAGAAATAATGTAGTGAGACCCTTTGTGGGGGGAGTGCCCGCTCATTGGTGGTCTTGATTTCGCTAAAGACCGATAAGGAACACTGATGAATTAAAGTGAAATAACTTAAAAATCAATAGGAAACTTAAATGAAATTAATTAATAAAAATTTATTGAATATAACCATACCCATATTGTGTTGTATGGTTTTATCTTCATGTATTGGTCCGCGACTAAATAAACAAAACAACCAAAGTAAGAATGAATTTGTTAGAATATTGTCTTCTAATGAGGATGATAATATTAAAGTAGACTTGGTTGATTTGTTGGTAAAAAACTCACCAAACTCTTGGGCAAAAGGCGCTAAGTGGGATGAATATATATTTAACATCAGTAATTTTACAGAAAAAAATATAACGATTGAATCAATAAAAATACTAGACTCATTAAATTATTTTTCGAAGATTGCTACATCAAGAAGTAAGTTAATCAAGGGCTCGAAACTTGCTAAAAAAAGATTTAAGAAAGAAGGTATAAAAGTAAAGATTGGCAATGGTACAGGTAAATTAATAGCGGCTCAAATTGGTGGATATATAGTTGGTGCAGGTATTGGCGCAGGAATAGCCAGTGGCGGATCGGTAGCAGTTTCTGCTGGTACTTTAACTACAGCAGGGGGAGCAGTTTTTGTAGCGGTACCCGTTGCTATAATAAGCGGCGTGATAAAGATTGTAAACAACAATTAAGGTCAATAATAGAATACAAGATAGGCAAACGACAATGCCAATAAATATTACAGCAAACAATAGTGAAATTATTGATTTAATGTTTCCTGTGGTACCTTCACCACAAATGATAGAAGTTATATACTCAATTTCGGGAGAGGTTCATTCTATCAACGTAAAACTAAGTGAAGATTTTCAAGGGCTCCATTATAAATAAAATGAATTGAGAAAGTGAGGCAAATGTCTCCGATTAAACTTGACTCTTACACTAAAACTTTATCAAGCTCCTTTCTAAGTTAAGCATTAATCAATGTTTGATACGGAACCTTTTGCTCTAAAGCCATTTTTTTAAAATAGAGAATAATGTCATTATAAAGCCTTAGGGTTGTGGGAATTTTTTTTGGTTTATAAAATCGCCCACGCACAGCACCAGTGAAATCATAGTTGTCTTTTAACTCATAATCGTCGTATTGGTCTTTTTATTTTTCATAAATATTCACCTCTTTGGCATTGGCTTTTCTGGCATTTATTTATTTTTGTTTTTTTACAGGGAAACCCTTTAAAGTTTTATTAAACAAAATAGTTTGTTTCCAGTTGCTTCCAAATGAGCCTTGCCTTAATACTTTACCAGCCCAAAGTATTTCGCCCTTATTCGACAATAATATTAAATTCATATTCGTGACAGAAACTTTAGCTACAGAAAGCAATCCTAATGTTAAAACTGATGAAACTACAGCTCCCTTAACAGTTGTTTTCGTAGGCACTTTAACACCTGTAGTTAATAAAACCAAGACAGCTTCATCATCTTTAAGGTTTAATTTGCTTATAGGTGAAAAATCCTTAGCAAGAACATTTTCTTGATACTTTTTATGCATCCCAAATGAAGGATTGCTTGAGTCATAAAAAGTATCTGCAAGAGGGTCAAGTATGCCTAAGAATATTTTGTTTCCTTGGTTTTGCTTTTTATCATTATCAATTATTGGTACAAATATTTTATTGTCTCTATCTTGGTAATCAAGAAAGTATACATTTTTTTCATTTTTTAATCCTACAGAATTCAACACATGATAAAATTTTGCTTTAGTTCTTTTGGATAAAGATTTTTTTATGGTGTTGAATAAAGAGCTTCCCATTTCAAGATTGTAGTTTATATTCAATCCATATTCGTTTTTACCAATCAACTCTACCAGTGTTGTGTCTGTAACAACATGAATTGTTTTAATTGATTTTATATCATTTGATTTATCTTTAAAATATGTTTTAGATTGAACCAGGGCATTATTAAATATAAATACTATTACTATAAAAAGTTTCATATTTTTACTCCATCCGTATTTAATTTAATGTTCATAAAACCCATTCCATACATAACTTACGGTGATTTATTGTACAAAATTTTTCTAATGATTGCAAGAAGGTAGGTTGGCGCTGAGGTACGAAGCCCAACAACAGACCACCGGCAAACTCATAAATGGTTTATCACGATGGTGTTGACATTCTTCCTATTCAAATTCACTCTCAATCTAAACATTATAATGTTGGGTTTCGCACGCTCAACCCAACCTACATTTTAAGCAACAATAGAGTTTATTGTAAAGGCAATCACATAGATTAGCCTAAGACCAAGTTATATGCTGTTTGTAGTGTTTGTATTCACAGAAAAAGTATAAAATTTACGGGTTTATTTTCTAATAAACATGTAGGGTAAGATTAAAACAATGATGTATATGGTTATTGTTAAAGTGTTATTAAGATTAAATATTAGTAGAAATGGAAATCCTAAAACAATCCAAACCCAGCTGATTCCATTTATTGTTTTTTGTCTATTATTAATTTTGATGCGTTTTTCTTTTGGCAATAGTGAGACTTGATGAGAAAGGTATCTTTGATAGTTGATATAAATGATGATGGTTATTATCGTGACAAATATAAACATTTTAATTCAAGCAAATAATTCTTATTGTAGCAAAATACTTACCTGGTTTTAAGTGTATAAAGTCATAAATAGACCTTCAGTTGCCAGCGTAATCGTCAGAGCAGAATACAAATATAGCGATTAATATCCACCGAATACTCGCCTAATAGCTGGCTTTACTCAAGTTCAAAATCGCTTGAATAATGGGTTTATCAGCATCAGGCATACCTAAAGCTGACAGTTCTGATTTGCTGACCCATTTTAAGGGCTGTTTTTCATTGGGGTGAATTTTGGGGTTGTTGGTTTTGTGGTACCAAACGTCCAGTGTCAAGGTGAATTCAGCGTAGGTATGTGTGGTGGTGATTAAGGGTTTTGCATTGGGCAAATCAAAGTCTATTTCTTCCTTGGTCTCGCGAATAATCGCTTGTAATTGAGATTCGCCTTGTTCGACTTTGCCGCCGGGAAATTCCCACATACCGCCTAAGTGCTTGTGGGATGCTCTTTTGGCAACCAGTATTTCGCCTTGGTGATTTTCTAGCACCAAGGCGACTACATTTAATGGGGTTGTCATGTTGGAAAAACTAGCTTAATTTGCCGTGACACTGTTTGTATTTTTTCCCTGATCCACAGGGACAAGGCTCATTTCTGCCTACTTTTTTGCCTTCGCGAACATAGGTCTCTACTGCTGAGGCATCTTTAGTAGGTTGAGTCGGGTTGTTCGCTGCGTCATGCTGGAACTCCATCTGCTGTTGCTCGTGGCGTCCCATTTGATCTATATCTTCGTCTTGTATTTTAACCCGCGCAATAATTCTTGTTACATCACTCTTGATTTTTTCTAACAAATCTGTAAACATTTCAAAGGATTCTTTTTTGTATTCTTGAATGGGTTGTTTTTGTCCATACCCACGCAAGCCAATGCCTTGACGCAAATGATCCATTCCTAACAAATGTTCTTTCCATAACTGATCAAGCACATTTAAGTAGACCGCTTTTTCAAATTGGCGCATGGTATCTGAACCCGTCAACGCTTCTTTTTCACGGAAATAACGCTCAATGTTTTTGTGACACTTTTCAACCAAACCGTGCTCATCCATGTCTTCATCGGTTTTCAACCAATGTTGGACATTAGTATCAATGCCGTAATCTGATTTTAATGCGGTTTCAAGTTCTTGAGCTTGCCATTGTTCTTCAATGCTTTCAATGGGAATATATTGACGAATCAAACCTTCAAATACTTCTTCTCTAGTAACCGCAATAAACTCTTTGATTTCATCGGACTCAAGTAAATCTATTCTTTGTTGATAAATAACCAAACGCTGGTCGTTGGCAACATCATCATATTCCAATAAGCTTTTACGAATGTCGAAATTATGTGACTCTACTTTTCTTTGCGCGCCTTCAATGGTGCGAGATATCCACTTGTGTTCGATAGACTCGTCTTCTTCCATGCCAAATTTGCGCATGGTTTGGGCGATGTTGCCACCAAAAATACGCATCAAGTTGTCTTCTAATGAAATATAAAAACGCGAAGAGCCTGGATCACCTTGTCTGCCTGAGCGTCCGCGTAACTGGTTGTCAATTCTTCGTGATTCATGGCGTTCTGTACCCACAATTCTTAACCCGCCATTTTCCAACACACTGTCATGAACCGATTGCCAGTTATCGCGTGCTTCTTGTTTTTTCGATTCAGAAATTTCCTCACCCAAATTGGCCAGTTCAATTTCTAAATTTCCACCCAATACAATATCCGTTCCACGACCAGCCATGTTGGTAGCAATAGTGATAGAACCGGGTTTGCCCGCGGTGGCGACAATCAACGCTTCTTTTTCATGTTGTTTTGCATTTAAAACATTGTGCGGGATTTTTTGTTCTTTTAGTTGTTTTGAAATCAGCTCGGAGACTTCGATTGAAGCGGTACCGACCAATACGGGTTGTTTGCGAGAATAGCTGTCTTTGATGTCTTCTACAATGGCTTTAAACTTGCCTTCCATTGTCAAGAACACCAAGTCACCCTGGTCATCTCGAACCATCGGTTTGTGGGTAGGTATAACCACCACTTCTAATCCATATATGGTGTGAAATTCGTAGGCTTCGGTATCTGCTGTTCCTGTCATGCCCGATAGTTTTGGATACAATCTGAAATAGTTCTGGAAGGTTACCGATGCCAGTGTTTGATTTTCTTTTTGTATGGGTACATTTTCTTTGGCCTCAACCGCTTGGTGTAATCCATCGCCCCAGCGTCTTCCTGCTAAAGTACGGCCTGTAAACTCATCAACGATGACTACTTCGCCATTGTCTAAAATATAATCGACATCCAGCTGGTATAAATTTTGCGCTCTTAATGCTGCATTTATGTGATGCAAGAGTTGTAGATGTTTTGAGTCATACAAAGTTTCGCCTTCTTTAATCAAGCCATCTTTGCGGCACAACTCTTCAACATTTATCATGCCCTGTTCGGTTAAATGGGTTTGCTTGCTTTTTTCATCTATGGTGAAGTCACCATCTGGTTCTTGTGATGCTTCTTCTTTTTTGGCCGCAATCATGGCTTTCACGCCGCCTTTGGTGTCTACTGGCTTTTGCGTTGAAGCCACTAAATTTGGGGTTATTCTGTTGATGCGGTGATATAACTCGGGCGAATCATCGGTTTGCCCAGAAATGATTAACGGTGTACGCGCTTCATCAATCAATATCGAATCTACCTCATCGACAATAGCAAAATTTGGGTTTCTTTGTACTTTTTCTTCTAAAGTAAAGGCCATATTGTCGCGCAAATAATCAAAGCCGTATTCGTTATTGGTTCCATAGGTGATATCAGCAGCATAAGCAGCACGTTTGTCTGTTTGATTCATGTCGGGTACGACAACGCCAACTTGCATACCTAAAAAATTATACAAAGGCTCCATCCATTTGGCATCACGAGACGCCAAATAGTCATTGACGGTTACGATGTGTACGCCTTGCTCTGTTAAAGCATTCAAATAAGCGGGCAATGTTGCAACCAAAGTTTTGCCTTCGCCGGTTCTCATTTCAGCAATGTTTCCGTCGTTTAATATCATGCCGCCGATCATTTGTTCACGATAATGGCGCATCTTCATGGTTCTCACAGATGCTTCTCTGACCACTGCAAACGCTTCTACCAAAATATCATTCTGGGTTTCGCCTGCTGCTAGCCTATCCTTAAGTATTTGCGTTTGATTTTGCAAATCTCCATCTCGCATGGCTTGGTATTTTGGTTCAAGCGCATCTATTTTATCAACCGTTTTTAACAGTTGTTTTATCAATCTTTGATTGCGGCTACCGAAAAGTTTTGTGAATACTGAATTTAGAATCATGATGATTGTTTCTCAATGACTGTTTTTTAATGATTGTTTCTCAATGATTGTTTTTCAATGAATGTTAATCAAAAACAAGTCTGTTAAATTGTTGATGTTATATTCCAATGTTGTAAATGGATGCAATTTGGTCAATTTCAAGCCTTATTGATCTACTATTTATTTTTTTGCAATAAATGGCCAAGGGTTTACTTTGTGGCCTTTTTTCAATACTTCAAAATGCAAATGTTCTGAAGTGGCTCTTCCTGTCTTGCCCATGACTCCAAGCATCTCTTCCCTGTTAACCTTTTGCCCCACAGTAACCGAAACTTCGCTCAAATGAGCATACCGAGTAACATATCCCGAGCCGTGGTCTATTTCAACCAAGCTTCCATAGTGGCCGCGTTTGCCTGCCCAAATAACCACACCTTCTGCCATTGCTTGAATAATTGACCCGTGTTTTCCAGAAAAATCTATGCCCGAATGAAAGGCTTGCTTGCCAGTAAACGGATCTGTGCGGCCGCCATAACCAGAAGAAATCCAACCTTTGCGAATAGGTTTACCTGACGGTTTAATTTGTTGGTTGTATTCTTTTTCGTTCAATAAGTTGCTCAATAAAAACAACTGTTCTTCTTGTTGTTGAAAATTGGCTTGAATCGAATATAAGCTGGTAAATAAATCTTGTGGTGTGTTTTCTATATTGGTCAGTTCCAAGCCTGCTCCACCAATGCCTGGCTCTGTAGTAAAATCGAATTCATAGCCATCTATTTTTGCCACTTCTGTTAAGCGGCTACCCAAGGCGTTTATTCTCAAACTTTGTGCATAAAGTCCGCCAATTTGAAGTGCTAATGAGTCTAGCTCTTGGTTCACTTGCAGTTTGAACTGTTGTATGTCTTGTTCCTTTTGTGCAACCAATACCTGAAATCTGTTTAGCTGCAAATCCTTTTCTACTTTTGTATTAAAGGCCAAGTACCCAATTCCAGCACCTAACATCATGACACAAATTACTGAAAGTGAAACCACCGCAATAATTTTTTTACGGATTTTTGAGTCTGAAAGGTGGTAACTGCTGGTTCCAGATTTGCTTTGTTTTAAAACAATAATATTTTTCATAACTATTTCTTGCGTTCTACCCTATCAAAAGTGACAATAAAACCATGCGCTCTAGATCAGGACTAACACCGATAAACAACTGTTTAAACTCCGAGGAAGGACTTCCAAGGGTTTTAAAACACGCTGCTTACTTGCGCGCCTTAGATAGAAAGTTTCAATCTAAGCTCCCACTTACCCTTCGTGGCTTGTGCGTTATTGCCAACCAAAGGCAAGAACTCATCGTGTTAATCTGTAAATCTCAACTCGAAGCCAGCAAAGTACGCATGCATAGCCGAACGATTCTACAGATATTTAACCAATATTTCAAAATTCCAGTAAAAAAATTGAAAATTATCATTGAATCTCAGTGATTTCAATGCTTCTATCAACAAAAGTAAAATAAGTTGGCGTGGTTTGTGTGGTTTTCTCGCATGTGTTTATAGAGCTTAAGTTGGGAAATGCACATGATTCAATACCGTGACAATGATTGTGCGCACAGACGCGTGCGAAATGTGGATTGTTTTCTATAATTGCGATTTGTAGCTAGATTATACGAATTAAGGTCAATCAAAAGCAACTGGTTGTGAATGAATGTGCAATAAAAAACCCCGTTGTGATACGGGGTTTTTATTTTTGAAGATTTTAAATACTTTTACACAAGCTTTCTTCTTCCAACATAAAATAACGCCAATACCATTAAAATTAAACCCAATTGACCGAGTGTAGGAATAATTCTTGCTGGACCATTTATTCCTGAAACTCCAACATTGTTAGCAGGAGTTGGGTCGGCTTGATCGGCAGTTACAGTTGCATCTAACGACAATCCGCCAAAACCACTGACACTGGTTGTTATGTTACAAGCGGTAGTTGCACCATTGGCCAATGCCCCAACACTCCAGGTCGCATCTTGACCAACCACCAAGGCAGCACAATCATCTGAAACATAGTCCAAACCATCTGAAAGAGTACTTGTTACCACTGCGCCAGTCACAGCACTTGGGCCGTTGTTGTCTAAAGTCATGGTAAAGATGACAGTATCTCCAGTGTCCAAAACTCCCATTGCATCGTTAGTAACAACTAGTGCTAAATCTGCATCAGCACCAGCTACAAAGCCACAACCGGGCCCAGGAGTTGCTACTAAGTCAATGCCATGTACATCTATTGTTCCAGAGGTATAGTTTGCATCTATAGCACCTGCGACATCATCAAAGCCCTCGAAGAATTGTAGTCTAATGATACCATCAACACCTGGGACAATATCTGACAACATAGCGTCTGTTAAATCGAGAATACCACCAGAACTATAAGTCATCATTCCTCCAAAATCATCGCCATTGCCAAGCCCAAGATTAATCCCATTTGTTACAGCAGAGTCTGTGAATTGTAGCGTGGCCTCAGACAACCAGCTGGCCCCTACTGACTCAATCGTAACATTGGTCCATTCAAAACCTGTTACTGAACCACCAGTAAGACAATCGACAAGAATATTATCGGGATCATTTGCGCCATCCCAAGATTCGCCTGTTAGCAATCCAAAATCAAGCGTTACCATAGAGTTTGGTACGCTGTTTATCACTACAGGGGCATTGTTATTATTTATAGCCTCTAAAGTGTTTTTAGGTGGTTGATCGAACTTGCCACTATTTGCTGATGCTGCTATAGCAAATATCAGGCTGGTTAAAATCGTTTTATTTTTCATTTGTTTTTCTCTTCTCTACTGAATTAATTATAATTGTGTTTTTTTATGACTTTAAGTTTATTAAATCCGAAACGAAATTTATCACAAAGTTATAAAATATGCAATTTTTTGATAACTCTGTCACGTATTTTTATCGTTTACGTGCCAGATTTATTGTCTATACCCCAAAAGCTTGTCTTTGGTTTTGAATTGTTGCAAATAAATTTGGTGCGATTAAACTGGCAATGAAAATCGAGATTTCGTTAGTGGTTTCACAGCCAGATGGATCTGCGGCCTACATTACACGGCTATTTTGAGAATTTTCACCATTTCCCAAGACATTGTTTTAAAAGAATGGATAATCCTCATTAAGCAGTTTACGGCACAGGTATTTTATTCAATGGAAATCAAAGTTAATTTTCTCGACAATCTAAGGCTTGAAGCCAAGTTTGATGATTTTACGCTGGTTACGGATCAGCCTATTCGTTATAAAGGCGATGGTTCTGCGCCGGGCCCTTTTGATTATTTCTTGGCTTCTTCTGCTTTGTGTGCGGCTTATTTTGTGCGGGTTTATTGTTTGTCACGTGATATTCCTACTGAAAACATTCGACTTTCGCAGAACAATATTGTTGATCCTGAAAATCGTTACAAGCAAATTTTTCAAATCCAGGTGGAGTTGCCTGAAAGTATTTCGAGCAAACACCGAGAGGGCATCCTAAGGTCTATTGACCGTTGCACTGTGAAAAAAGTGGTACAAACCGGCCCTGAATTTAAAATTGAATTGGTTGATAGCTTGGATGAAGACGCTCGAGCCATGTTGATGGAGCAATCCTTAGATGGTACCAGCACTTTTGGCACCAGCACTTTAGGCTCCAGCACTTTTATTTTGGGCAAAGATTTGTCACTGGAACAAACCATCACCAATATGACAGGTGTTTTGGCAAAGCTTGGTATGAAGATTGAGATTGCTTCCTGGCGCAATATAGTGCCCAATGTGTGGTCATTACATGTTCGTGACGCAGCATCTCAGATGTGTTTCACCAATGGCAAGGGCACCAGCAAAGAAAGCGCTTTGTGTTCGGCGTTGGGTGAATTTATTGAACGCATAAACTGCAATTTCTTTTATAACGATCAATATTTTGGACAAGAAATAGCCGGCAGTGACTTTGTGCATTACCCCAATGAAAAATGGTTTAAGCCCGATTCCAATGATGCCGTACCTACAGGTCTTTTGGATGAGTATTGTTTGAAAATTTTTGATGCCGATGGTGAGCTGCGAGGCTCTCACTTGATTGATACCAATTCGGGCAATGGCCAACGCGGTATTTGTGCAATTCCCTATGTGCGTCAATCTGATGACGAATGCGTGTATTTCCCCGTTAACTTGGTTGATAATTTGTATTTGAGCAATGGCATGAGTGCCGGCAATAACTTGTATGAAGCGCAAGTGCAATGTTTGTCCGAAATTTTTGAACGGGCAGTTAAAAAACACATCATCGAACAAGAGATTGTCTTGCCAGATGTGCCGCAAGCGATACTGGAAAAGTACCCAAACATTTTACAAGGAATAAAAGCTTTAGAACAACAAGGTTTTCCGGTGATGATTAAAGATGCTTCTTTGGATGGCCAGTTTCCAGTCATGTGTGTGACCTTGATGAACCCCAAAACCGGTGGTGTTTTTGCCTCATTTGGCGCGCACCCCAGCTTGGAAGTTGCGTTGGAACGCAGTCTGACCGAACTGTTGCAAGGCCGCAGCTTTGAAGGTTTAAACGATGTTCCTCGTCCCACGTTTAACAGCTTGGCAGTAACTGAACCTGAAAACTTTGTTGAACATTTTATTGATTCAACAGGCATTGTTTCTTGGCGGTTTTTTAGTGCCAAACAGGATTATGACTTTTGCCCATGGGATTTTTCAGGTAGCAACCAACAGGAAAGTGAATACTTGTTTGGCATTTTAAAAGACTTGGGCAAAGAAGTGTATGTGGCTACTTTTGACGAGCTTGGGGCTGTTGCTTGTCGCATAGTTGTGCCCGATTATTCAGAAGTGTATTTGGTCGAAGACCTGGTTTGGGACAACACCAATAAAGCTCTGGATTACCGCGAAGATATTTTGAACATTCATGCTTTAAACGATGATACTTTGGTTGGTTTGGTTGACCGCTTGGAAGAAAGTCAGTTAGACAACTACACTGATATTAGGACCTTAATCGGCATTGAGTTTGATGAAAACACCGTTTGGGGACAGTTGACCATTCTTGAGTTGAAGATTTTAATCTATCTTGCTTTGGCTGAGCACGAAGAAGCCAAAGACTTGGTTGAGCAGTTTTTACAATACAATGACAACACCGTAGAACGCGGTTTGTTTTACCAAGCTATTCATGCAGTGCTTGAAATTTCTTTGAACAAAGAGTTACAACTTGAAGATTATCGGGTTAACTTCAACAGAATGTTTGGTGAAGAAGTCATGAACAATGTGGTTGGCTCTGTAACTGGAAAAGTTCGCTTCTTCGGACTGTTCAAAACCAGCATGAAACTAGAGGGCATAGACAAACACTTAAGACTGATTGAGAGTTATAAGAAATTGCACAAAGCAAGAAAGAAAAGATCAAAAACGTAACGCTAATTCCGCAAACAAAGCTCATATCGGAAGTGATGCTTTAGCTTCGCTCAAGCAAAAACGAAATTTAAAAACAATAATCGCACAGCAGCGCGGCGAACACAGCGGAAGATTTAAAAGCAGTAACGCAAAGGCCATAAAGATATTATTCATTTAACGTATCGTTTAAAAGTGCTATAATTCGATAATGAAATCTAAAAAACTTGCTAAAAACAATCAATATTTAATGAACCCATCAATTGCAAAACAAATGCGGATAAAATCTGTGGCAAGCTCGACAGCTATTGAGACAGGAGAATCGATAGAGAACTTAGAGTCTAAGGTTTTGCACCAAAAGCGTTCACGCTATTCTGTAAAACTTGCTTAAACAATTTTTTTAATGGTTCGTAGTTACAAGATAAGCCCAGTTGATTGGCTCTAAAATATTCTTCTTTTTTACATTCTAAAATCGAGAAGTCCAACTCTGGGAAGCCCGCTTGAAGAGCCATAACGTTAACGATTAACCTTACTATCCGACCATTCCCGTCCCTAAACGGATGCGCCAAAATAAACTCAATATGAACCACAGCAATGGCATGAATCAAATTGTCGGCATTCATAGCGTAACAAGGTGTATATTTTGATAAATACTTTCTATCCAATTCTTGCATAAGGCGAGGTACTTGCCTTGCAGAAGCAAAATGGAAGTTGTCTTTACTCATATTAACCGATCGGAAATCACCAGCCCAGTCATAAACATTGCCCAGCCATTTTCGATGCCATTCACAGATGTCACTTGATGTGATAACTTGATTAACATCCATAGATCTTAAAACATCATCATAAAGCAAATTAAGCAACTCTAGCTCAACTTCGTCCATTTCAGATTTACTACTGATTCCAAGTTTATTAATCAATACAGTGTTATTTGACCCTTTTTGGTGTTGACCTTCAGTTTTATCATGTGTTTTGTATCGTTTATTCATACAACGAGTCTAACACAAAAATTTTATCGCTCACATGGCACGTCAATAAAGAATGAAAAAGCCTTAATTAAATTGCTTGGAATCAACAACGAAGTGCAAACTGTAACTTGAGAAAACTACTATAACATCTTGATAATTAAATAAATACACCTGTTTTGTAGGCTCTTCACTGCTTTGTACCGCTTGTATGAAATGTTCAGGTTAGTCGTTCTTAAATGGGTTCCTCCAATAAAACGGTTGAACTTTAGATAAAGGCACCGACAGCCACTGCGTTGGATTTTTTTCAACAGGCACTGCCACCTCCAGCGACATTCCCCAAGTAGCCAATCGCTCTTGACAAATTCCACAAGGCGTAAGGATGATGTATTGGCTGTGTGAATTTTCTCTTACCACACAAACCGATGCGACCACCTTCTGATTTCGCCTATAGGCCTCGCAATAGGCGCCAGCCTCGTGACACAAATTGGCTGCCTCATTCGGTGAATCAAAACAGACGCTGGTAATAATCGATCCATCTTCAAGATAGACAGCTGCTGCACCAGACTGGCCTTCTGGAAATCGCTGAGATGCCTGGGTTATCGCAGCTTCAACCAAACTTTCATCTACCGAACTTGGCAATTGCGAACAATCAGGTGAAGCCTCTTTCGTAATCGTACTAATAATCGTACCATCGGGCAAAGGATTTACGGAGAATTGAACAGCCTGGAGCTCGGATAATCCCTCCAAAGTTGCTCGCGCGACCCTGTGCATACCATCCCAAACCTCTCCTTCTTCGGACAAAATAATGGGAAAACTGAGATCAGCAACTTGAATTTGTCGAGCATGTTCAGTAACGGCTCGACAAGTAGGCTGCAGGTTGTCTGGCCCACCAAACCACAGCACTTCATCCATCCCAGGAAGGTCTGCAATCTTTACAGCATGAACGGGCAAGTTTTTTGAAACTTCCCACAGGCGCTCAACGTGCCAAAAATCGACAGAACCATCTTGTTTAGGGTCGGAATATAGAATTTTAGACATATTTTATGCTCGATAAATAAATTGACATTAAAACATAGTCTTATAAACTGTTCAATCCATTGATAAAAAGAGGTAAGATAAGCTATGTCAAATACTATAAAATACATTGATAAAAAATGACAAAATCTATAAAAACCGGATTGAATTTCGATAACAGTTTTTTTCAACAGCTTAATGGCTTTTATGTGCCAACCAGTGGTGAAAAAATTGCTGCTCCGAGGATCATTAAATTTAATGAATCACTGGCCGAAGAACTGGGACTCAACTATAGAGACTTAAGTCAGGATGAACTGGGCAATCTTTTTTCAGGAAGCATTAAAGCAAACGGTGCAGAGCCCATTGCGCAAATTTATGCGGGTCACCAATTTGGTGGATTCAGTCCGCAATTGGGTGATGGCCGAGCCATACTGTTAGGAGAAATAATTGATACAAGTGGCCAACGCCGAGATATTCATTTAAAAGGTTCTGGTCAGACACCTTTCTCTCGTGGCGGTGATGGCAAGGCAGCGCTTGGCCCAGTTTTGCGTGAATATATAATGGGTGAAGCCATGGCTGCACTGAATATTCCTGCCACGCGGGGATTAGCTGTGACCATGACGGGTGAAAAAGTAATCCGCGAGCAGTTGTTAGATGGTGCTGTATTGGCACGGGTGGCAAGCAGCCATATACGAGTCGGAACCTTCCAATATTTCGCAGCAAAGGGTGAACAAGTCAAGGTGAAATTATTGGCTGATTACACCATTAAACGACATTTTCCTGAGCTGGTCGGAAGCAAAAACCCTTACCTTGATCTATTAAGCGCTGTGCGTGACAGACAAGCAGACTTAATCGCGCAATGGGTTTTGGTCGGCTTTGTTCATGGTGTCATGAATACCGATAACATGGCGATTTCTGGTGAAACCATCGACTTTGGCCCTTGTGCCTTTATTGATCACTATGATGCTCAAGCATGCTTTAGCTCAATAGACAAGCAAGGCCGATATGCCTTGGGCAATCAACCGCACATGGCGCAATGGAATATCGCCAGATTTGCTGAAACATTGTTGCCGTTATTAGATGAGGATAACAGTAAAGCGATTGGAATTGCCACAGAAGAAATAGTAGCCTTCAATCCTATTTATGAAAAGTTTTGGCTAAAAAAAATAACCACTAAGCTTGGTTTATCAGAAGTTAAAGAAGGTGACCTAGCCTTGGCAAATGACCTGTTTGAAGCAATGCAGGGACAAAATGTCGATTACACCCAGTTTTTCCGTAGCCTTGGTTATGCCGCAAAGACAAAAACCCAAAGTGTGCAAAAATTATTTGATGATCCACAAAAATTTAACCCATGGTACAAAAGCTGGATACAAAGATTTTTATCCGACCCACGATCATTAAATAAAAAAATTGAGTCAATGAATGCGGTCAATCCCATCTATATTCCACGTAACCACTTGGTTGAAGAAGCCTTACAAGCCGCGCAACAAGAGGGTGGTTTTGAGCCATTTGAAAAGTTGTTATCAGTTCTCGCCAACCCATATGAAGAAAGACCAGGCCTAGAAAAATACACCCAAGGCGCTGCAAAAGACTTTGGCTCTTATAAAACCTATTGTGGAACGTAAATATAAGGTGCAATTAAAAGATCAAGAGCAAAAGCATTTATCTGTATATTTCGCTGTGACCTAAATTAAAAAGACCAAAAGCATAACGCAAAGGCAGCAAAGAAGACACTAAGTTTGCAAAGTGTTATTTCATTAATGACTCATGCAGGTGTGATGCTTTAGTTTTACCAAATAGTAAAACCAAATGCTCTGACCCGAATGGCGCTAAGTTAAGCCCCTTTTGCATGAATTTATTCATACAAATACTGCTTAAAAATGGTATAATTTAGTATGAAAAACACAACCAGATTACTGCCCGGGTTCCATCTTCCTACTTTGCGTAGAAAGCCTAAAACAACATCTCAACAGCTTGTTGAAAAGTTAGCAAAGATTAAAAAACATTCAATTAGCCAGCTAAGTGAATTTTTTAGTGGGTTCATCCCTCAAAACATTCTAAAAAGCAATAATGAAGGTCACTTTAGCCGCACAAGACTTTATAGCAAATCAAATACCTTTTGGGCATTTTTTTCACAAGTATTAGATGCAGATAGTGGCTGTTCGGAAGCAGTACGAAAAATACAAGCCCATATGGCAGCAAAGTCGAATGAAATACCATCTACTTCTACCTCTGCATATTGCCAAGCACGAAAAAATTTAACTCATAGCAGTTTGCAAGAAATTCTTGATATTACAGGAAAGGCTCTAAACAATAGAGCAGAAAATTGACAAGGTCACAGAGTCATTGTTGTGGATGGAACAGGTCTAAGTATGCCAGATACAGTTGCAAATCAAAAAGAATTTCCACAGCAAAAACATCAAAAAATTGGCTGTGGCTTCCCACAAGCAAGAGCTTTAGCCTGTTTCAATTTACACACAGGTGCTATGCTAAGCCATGAGATGGGAAATAAAAAAAGCCATGAATTGATTTTACTTAGAAAACAAATGGAAACCTTTGAAAAAGGAGACGTTTTCCTTGGAGATAAAGGGTTTTGTAGCTATTATGACATAAATGTTTTCAAAGAAAATGACGTTGATTCAGTTATTACCCATGCAAGACGTAAGCCAAAAACAGCAGCCACAGCATGTAAAGTATTAGGTGAAAATGATTTGTTAATAAAATGGATGAAACCAAAGTATCATAAAGCTACAGCTTACTCAAAACAACAATAGGAAGAAATGCCTGATGAACTTGAATTACGTCAAATTAAAGTCATTGTAGATCAATCAGGTTTTAGAGCTTCATCGTTTTATATAGTAACTACATTGACTGATTCTGAAGTTTATAGTGCAAAAGATATAGCTGATTTATATTTTCAACGTTGGGATGTAGAATTGTTTTTTCGAGATATAAAAACAACGATGGGCATGGATATATTGCGATGTTTGACACCAGAAATGGTTAAAAAGGAAATAATAATGCATTTAATCGTATATAATTGTATACGATTATTGATGGTTGAAGCTTCAGAAAAAACTAATGGCACAGTAAGATTAATTAGTTTTAAAGCTAGCGTTCAAGCCCTTAGACAATGGCAGACAATATTAGCAAATTCTTTTCATAATACTTCAGAAATATTACGATTAAAAGCCTTAATGATCATTGCAATTGCAGATGCTAAAATTATACAAAGACCAAATAGAAAGGAACCCAGATGTGTAAAAAGAAGACCAAAACCATATCAATTATTAAACAAGCCGAGAAGGGAAATGATTGAAACTCCACATAGAGGAAAAAAACGTGCTAAAGCTGCTTAACTTAGCGCCATTCTGCTCTGACCCCGTCGATTTGCCATTTTACTACAGTTATCAAGAAGTTATCTGCGAACAGTTTGATTTATTTTTGCCGTTTCAAGAAATTCTCTAATGAAAACTTATCTTTGTTATCGTACAAAAGCAATAAGGTAATCATTAATACAAATCTTGGCAACCAATGGGATACTGGATTATAAAAAGCATCTTGTAACAAATGCCCATAAGCCACAATCAACAACAACAGTCCAACAACAATGGCATTAAACCTAACAAATACGCCAATTAGCAACATGATGCCACACAATAGTTCTACAAAAGGAATGCAATACCCTAAAGCCCATAGTAACCATTCTGGAATCCAATGGTCTTTAAAACCCTCAAT
The DNA here is from genome assembly GCA_964564165.1 of uncultured Alcanivoracaceae bacterium. GTDB lineage: Bacteria > Pseudomonadota > Gammaproteobacteria > Xanthomonadales > Marinicellaceae > NORP309. Next base: position 17,672 of record CAZLZZ010000057.1, read on the forward strand.
GAAAAATTTATTCGCATGATTATAAGCGCCAATAATGAAAACCTTTTGGTAGCCAATCATTCCTACAAATAATGACAAAGAAATACGTACAAAAAATGAAACTGTGCCTTGATTGTTCATAAATAGATGCTTTAAAAAAACAACAGTATAACATTATTACTGTCTCAGATAAAAAATAAAACCACCGAAGGATGAGGTGCTTGCGCGGCTGGCATTCTTTGAGAATCACGGTGTTATAAAAAACAGATGAAGATAAAAAACTAAAAAGCCGTCATCCCAGCCGAGCCAAAGCGAGAGCAGTGATCCATGAGTTAGTTTATAATGTGTAATAAAAAATCAAGATTAAACATATTTACCCACAGATTTCGCAGATTTAAAAGATCAAAAGCGTAACGCAAAGTTAGCAAAGTTTTATTTCATTAGGGGCTCATGCCAACAAGCTACTTGCCACCAGCCCTTTGTACTATTTCGCCATTTTCACCAAAAGTTACAATAGTACTTTTATCAATGTTGTTATGGCCGTTTTTAACTTGGAATTCGAAACTAATAGTATCTGTTTTATAAACTCTCTGCTTATTTCCTCGTGCTATAAAACTATATTTCTCACCCTCAATCATGATGACATGTGAATGGCGAGCTTGGCTTTTTTTAACTTTAGAAGATTTACTGCGTTCTTTTAAATATAAATCATAGCTTTCTATCTTTTTATTTTCTATTTTCATCATTAATTAATTCTATTTGGTTTTTAGGTGTGGCGGATGCTTAATTTTGCGTATTTAAACACTCTGGATGTATCCTGCATTCTACGCTATGGTTTAATATCAAGTAACAAGTATCGAACAAGTATACGAAGTAAAGGGGATAGCATGTTTTTTTAGCACAGATATAAGAAATATGAGATTATGATCC
>CAZLZZ010000058.1:0-18373 GCA_964564165.1 uncultured Alcanivoracaceae bacterium
AATATCAGCAGGGTGCTTCTGAATTGCATCGCAGGCACCCACAAGGGGATGCCACCACATAAAGAAATCCCCGCCTTTGCACATTATTGTTCGGTTAAAATTGTAAGGTGGGTTTACCCACCCAGTTAACACATTCGGGTGGTAATGAAAAGAGCAGTAGCTCCGTAGTGGCATCCCCTTGTGGGTGCCTGCGATAATAACAAAAACCATATTGCTGTTATTTATAATTATTTATCAAAAGCTTTACTAATGGCCTCTGACAATGCTTGTCGTGTAAATGGCTTTGCAACAATGTTGTCGATGGCCAGTTTGCTACATTGAGAATACAAATCATCGGTCAAATCGGCAGTAACTACTATAACTGGTATCTGGTTTTTGTTGTCCCACACTTCCATCATGCTTAATCCATCCATGCCCGGCAAATGATAATCCACCATTAGCAAGTCATATTTGCTGCGCGCCAACATAGTTATCGCTTCTTCTGCACTGTCCACTATATCGACCAAATGACCCAGTTTTTCTAGCATTTCCATGCTGACTTGTTGATTGATACTGTTGTCCTCAACCACCAATATATCCAGTGATCGAATGTTTGAAGCCATAGGCAGAAGCAAGCCTTTGGGTGAATTTACTGTTGACTGATCGCGACAAATGTACTCTATCTTTTTGTAATTAATTGGCGGCGCAATTAACTTTATCGAGGTGTTTTCTAAAATAGCACCATCGTTAAACCTATTGAAATCAAACCCCAGCAACACGACTTCAATGCGTTTTGATATTGCTTCTTTTATTGCTTGACGCTGCTTTTTAGTAATCTTTGTTAAAACATCAATAAATATACATTGTGTGGAATCGTCAATATTTTCGGTTGTGCCTACTCTCAATCTGCCCATATACTCAAGCAGGCTATTTTTCAGGTTCTCTTGCTCTAGCATTAAGCAAAATTGTTTTTTTGTAGAATAAACAATGGGCTTTGCTTGCAAATTTGTGTCCTTGCTTAGTTCTACACAAACCTCAAAAGTACTGCCTTGGTTCAATTCAGATTTGACATGAATATTGCCTTGCATTTTTTCAGTCAACTGCTTAACAATGGCTAATCCCAAGCCCGTTCCACCATATTTTCTGGTAATGGCCGAGTCTGCTTGAACAAAGGGCTTAAACAAGTCTTCAATGGTTTTTTTATCAAGCCCAATACCCGTATCTTGAATTTCAAACAGCACATTATCTTGACCGTTATTGGTAGCATAACATAAAACACGCAGAACAATTTGACCCTGTTTGGTAAACTTGAAGGAATTACTTAACAAGTTGAATAATATTTGTTTGATTCGAATAGCATCGCCAATGCGATAAATCATCAACTTTGAATCAAATATACAGGTGAATAACAGTTCCTTTTGTCGTGCTTGAGAAGCAAAGGTTGCCATCACTTCATCAACCAACTCCAGCAGATTAAAAGGCTCATTTTCGAGTTCCATTTTTCCCGCTTCAATTTTTGACAAGTCCAATATGTCATTGATGATATCCAATAAATGTTTGCCTGATGCCATGATCGAAGCCGCATAAATCTCCTGCTCTTCGTCCATTTTCGTATCTAACAGTAATTCACCCATCCCCAATACACCGTTTAATGGCGTGCGTACTTCATGACTGACTCGCGCCAAAAAATCACTCTTGGCTTTGCTGGCAGCGTTGGCAATGTGTTTTTGGCTTTGTTGTTTGGTGATTTCGTGTTCATATAAGATTTTTCTTTTGTAAATATACAAAAACCAATAAAAAATACCAAGAGCTCCCAAGCCATATAGGGCATAAGCCCACCATGTCTTCCAGGGTGCTGGTTTGACTACAAACGGAAACGATTGAACCTCAGACCACTGCCCATAGTTGCTCCTACCGCGGACTTTAAAATTATATTTTCCTGCCTTTAAATTAAAAAAAGAATACTGGTCATCAGTGCCTTTACTTTGCCAAACATCACTTACTCCCTTTAATAAATATTCATATTCAAATGCGGAAGAATTGGCAAACGACAACAAAACCATATCAAAATTTAAAACACCGTAATCGTGCTCTAAGACCAAATTTTTGGTATTGGGATATATGGATTTATTGTCCAAGGTTATGGCATCAAATACCACTCTGGGTCTAGGAGGCTCTTTAGCAGCAAAATCTTGATTATAAAGTGCCAAACCAGACTCGGTTACCACCAACGGTATGCCTTGGGGGAACAAGACTTTTTCAATCACATTCGAGGGCAAGCCATTCTCTTTGGTGTATACGGTATATTGCAAGGTTTTTATATTGAGCTCTACCAAGCCATGGGTCCTGGTAGTTATCAGCATTACATCGCCCTTGAGGGCTTCAATACTACCAAATTTAACCAGTGGTAAAATATTTTGATAAATGTTTTTTTGCATTTTTAGTTGTCCATCTTGCCACAACAAGTGGTACAAACCACCACCTGAAATCATCCACACATCTTGTTGGTTGCCTGCCAAATATAAATTGGAGATCGATAGATTGTTGGTCGTTTTAAAAATCACAGAGAACTGATGATTGTTGATATCTAAAGCTTCTATTCCACTATCAGTTGCCAACCATATTTTTCCATCTGGACCTTCAAGAATTTGATTGACTACATTGCCCTTAAAGTGATTGTCTTTGCTGTTGGGGATTTTATGAGCCACCATTTCTTTTTCATTAAAATAACCCATCATATTCTGTCCGAAGAAACTAAAATAGAACTGTTGGTCTTTGGCCTTGTGAAAGGATCGGACACTGCCTAGTTTTTTACCATTTTCATCGACCACTCTAGTACTTTCTCCCGTTCTAGTATCAATTTTATTTATACCGCTGACCGAACTAAGCCAAATCACATTGGGGTCATCTTGATAAACATCGTCTATGCGAATATTGCCATCGGCCAATTTCGGATCAAGCGTGGTTTTTATTCGAATTTCTCCATTGGAGATTTCCAACAAATCCATGTTTGAAGAAGTACGAATAATCCAAGTGTCATCTTCATATTGATATGCCCTACGAATATCAATGGGTTCTTTGTCATGCGAAATATAAATATTGTAACGGTCCCAGTCAGTTGCAATTTTTACTAGGCCCAATCCTTCTGTGCCTATCCAAATATTGCCATCATATCCCTCAACAATGGCTTGTATGGTCAAATCAGAGGCTTCAACAATGTCGCCATTTTCAAAAAACAACACTTTGCGTAATTCATTGTCTGATAGTTTAAGCAAAGATCTTGTGGTTCCAATCCAGAGATTATTATTTGAATCCATCATTAAACGACGTACCGTAGTTCTGACCCCTTTATACTTTTCGGCAATCTTTTCTTTGGACAATAACTCATCAAATGACTCGCTATCTTCATTGAACTTAAATACGCCAGAATAGCCACCTGCATAAATTTCACCTTTTGCAGATTCTGTGAAACCGTAAATTGGACTTGATAGCGAGTCACTGGGGTCAGATGAAAAGTCAAAAACCTTCGATTGACCCGAATCAATATTGTAGTAATAAACTTTTGAATCAATGGTACAAACCCACAATCTATTCTTGGAATCAACCATGATTTCGAATGTCATTTTAGATGTGAGCCAAGCATTTTCATTGCTGTCTAGGTGTTTATAGAATTTTTTTTCTTGAGTGTTCCATTGATATACCCCCTCTCCATATAAGGAGAACCATACATGGTTGTTTTTGTCTTTTGATATGCCGTATATATGGCGACTGGGCAATTGAAACAAGGGAGCTTGGTTGTTTTTTATACTATTGGAGTGTTGGTTTTTTTTATCAAAAACAGTGATTCCAATTTCATAAATTGACATCCACAATTGGTCATCAGGCATTAGTATTAAAGTTTCTACCAAAATATCAGGCAAGGAATACACGTCAGACTTGTCTTTGGTATAATTTTTAAATTCATAGGAATCAAACCGACTCAAGCCTTCTTGAGTTGCCAACCATAAGAAGCCATCATTTTCTTGTACAATATCTTGAATGTTACGACTGGGCAAGCCATCTTTAGTGTTATAAATGGTCACAGGAATCAATTGATCTTTTTGTGCATCAGGCCTCGCAAACAAAGCAAAGGACACTATTAACAAATAAGATATTATAAAAGAATTTTTTGGCAAATCATTGGTTAAGTTTTTATTTAAGCATTGTTATAACAAAATTCCAAGATGAACTCCAGTAAAATCACCCCTTGAAAATAAAATAACAAACCCAAAATTAACATTAATTTAAAAATAAAGAGAACACAATGTCACAAAGTATGCACGGATATCGTGGAACCACCATTGTAGGGTTCAGAAAAGGCGACCAAGTAGTCATTGGTGGTGACGGACAAGTCACCTTGGGAAATACGGTCATGAAAAGCAATGCGCGCAAAGTCCGCCGCTTATATCGAAACGAAGTCATTGCTGGTTTTGCGGGTGCTACTGCCGACGCCTTTACCTTATTTGAAATATTTGAAGCCAAGCTAGAAAAACATTCTGGGAATTTGGTTCGCTCCGCTGTAGAAATGGCAAAAGAATGGCGCACCAATAGGAACCTAGGACGATTAGAGGCCTTGCTTGCTGTTGCTGACAAAGAAACCTCTTTGATTATTTCAGGAAATGGCGATGTAATTGAGCCCGAACATGGATTGATTGCCATTGGTTCAGGCGGTGCATTCGCCCAATCTGCCGCCATGGCGCTCATGCGCAACACGGACTTATCAGCCAGAGAAATTGTTGTAAAGTCATTGGACATTGCAGCAGACATCTGCATCTACACCAATAAAAACCAAACCATAGAAGAATTAAATAAAATAAAGTAACTGCTCACCCCGTCATTACTGCGGAGACGGTAATGACGGGGCGAGCAATTACTAAATAAATATATAAGCAAATAAGCAAGCAAGGTAAAATAAATATGTCAAACATGACTCCCAGAGAAATAGTACAAGAACTTGATAAACACATCATCGGACAAAAAGCAGCCAAAAGAGCAGTGGCGATTGCTTTGCGAAACCGTTGGAGACGCATGCAATTGCCCGAAGCCATGCGCGCTGAAATCACCCCAAAAAATATTTTAATGATTGGCCCAACAGGCGTAGGGAAAACTGAAATTGCCAGAAGGCTGGCAATCTTGGCCGATGCACCGTTTATTAAAGTAGAAGCCACCAAATTTACCGAAGTGGGCTATGTAGGCAAAGATGTTGAGTCGATTATTCGAGATTTAGTGGAAAGTTCCGTCAAAATGACCCGTGAGCAAGCCGTTGCAAAAGTTCAAGCTCGCGCTGAAGGTGCTGCTGAACAGCGAGTTTTAGATTATTTATTGCCCCAAGCGCCTTCACCCATACCTGGTGAAGAAATACAGCCGGTCAACACCTCCACTAGACAGAAGTTTTTAGAAAAATTGCGCAATGGAGAATTGGATGGCAGAGAAATAGAAATAGAAATGTCTGCCAATATTGGCGTAGAAATCATGGCGCCTCCTGGTATGGAAGAAATGACCGACCAATTACAAGGCATGTTTGAGAACATGGGCAAAAAAAAGAAACTCAAGAAAAAATTTACTATTAAAAAGGCCCTGCCTATTCTAAAGGAAGAAGAAGCTGCCAAAATGATTAATGAAGATGAAATAAAACAAGCCGCTATCTATAACGCCGAACAAAATGGCATTGTATTTATAGATGAAATAGACAAAGTTGCCAAATCAGGAAGCTCTGGTGGAGAAGTTTCACGCGAAGGGGTTCAACGAGATTTATTGCCCTTGATCGAAGGCTCAACAGTCAATACCCGATATGGCATGATAAAAACTGACCACATGTTGTTTATCGCATCAGGTGCTTTTCACTTGGCAAGACCTTCTGATTTGATTCCTGAGTTACAAGGCCGTCTGCCTATTCGGGTTGAATTGCGCGCTTTAACAGCCCATGATTTTGCAAGGATTTTGGTTGAACCAGAAGCATCATTAACCGAACAATATGTCGCATTGATGGGCACAGAAGATGTCGAACTGGAGTTTACCGAAGATGGCATACAAAAAATTGCCGAGATTTCATTTTCAGTTAATGAAAAAACTGAAAATATCGGAGCAAGGCGATTACACACTGTACTAGAAAGATTATTGGATGAAATATCGTTCGTTAGCTCTGATAAATCTGGAGAAAAATACACCATAGATGCCAACCATGTTGATGAAAATCTATCTGAGTTGGCGCAAGACGAAGATTTATCCCGATATATCTTATGATTTTAACAATAACATTGAGTTCAACCCAAGATTTAAGAGATAATGCACTATAATTATATACAATTTCACAATTTCAGATGGAGAAACTAACATGAAAAAACAAATACAATTAATTTTAATCATTGCAATGATGGCTTTATTACAAGCATGTGGCGGAGATGATAATGGTTCTAGTTCTGGTTCAGCAGCAAAAGCCATTGCCAAATTAGATACCAACACTCCTGATGGTGCCATGATGGCAGTTGTACAGGCGTTAAAAGCAAACGACATCAAATCATTGATGCAAGCTAGCATGAGCAAAGATGAGTACGCCAAGGCAGTTGCCGAATTTGAAAAAGTTAAACTTTCACCTTCGGAATCTGACAAAGCTCAGTTCCAACAAATGATGGGAATGCTTACCAATGATGATGCAGTTGACCAGTTAATGGCAATGGCAACCCCACAATTGGAACAGATGCGCGCGCAGTTACCCATGATGTTAATGATGGGCAAAGGCATGGCATCTTCAGCGATTCAAGCCAGTGGCGACATTCCAGCAGAGCAAAAAGAGACTGCAACAAAGGTAGTGAGTGCTTTAATGGATTTTGTCAGTGAAAATGACATTTTGAGTGAAGAAGTAACCAGAAAAGCCATTACTGCAGCAGTAGCTACCGCAAAAAGCTTGGATATGAAATCTCTGGATGAATTACAAAACATGTCTTTTGACGATGCCATGGCGAAAGCCTCTATTGTTATGGGCGGAGCCAAGAATGTTTTGGGCGCTTATGGTATTTCATTGGATGACTTACTGGGCTCTATTGAAGTTTCTGATATCACTGACAACGGCGACAATGCGAGCATGAAAATGGCCTATGAGTTTTTAGGCGAAACTTTCAGTCAAGATATTAAGATGCTTAAAAAAGATGGTAAGTGGGTTGCTGACAAGTAGATCATTTACCCAACAACCAATGGCTAAGTTCGGCAATTCTTTGACACTTAGCCATTGTTTTTTATGAGCATTCTCTCAAAAATATTATCGTTACGGGTTAAAGTCAAAATCATTCCTGATGACTTACCAAAACTCGGCATTGATTTTGACAAACCCATCATCTATATACTAGATACCGACTCTTTGATATCAAGGGTTGTGTTAAAAACAGAGTGCGAAAAAAACCAACTAAGCTATAAAAACCTGCCCGAACACTGGCCCAACCTAAGCAGTGTTATGGCAAATAAACAACTCAAAGGATTCTGGAATAGAAAACCCAACTATACTGTCTTCCAGGAAAACTTACAAACCATCCTGACTTTCCTAAAAGACAACCCAAAAGAGCAAGTCCAGCTGGTGCCCGTCTCGGTATTTCTTGGCATGGCCCCCAGCAAAAACGCGGGCATTTTTAAGATTCTATTTTCTGAGCAGTGGGCAGTTGGAGGACGATTAAGAAAGTTCTTTTCTATCTTGTTCCATGGCAAGAAAACCATACTAAGATTTAGTCAGCCCATATTATTAAACCGAGAATTGGATGCTTCAGATTCTGTTCAAGCATTGTCTAAAAAAATATCTAGAGTCTTGCGGGTACATTTTTACCGTGTAAAAACTTCAGTAGTTGGCCCTGATTTATCACACCGCAGAACCGTAGCCAAAAACATCCTAAAACGACCCAAAGTTCATCAAGAAATTGAAAGTTATGCTAAACGCAAAAAGATCTCTTTGGCAAAATCTGAAAAAGAAGCCAAAAAGATCATCAAAGAGATAGCATCTGATTATACTTATTCAATTGTAAGCCTGTTTGCTAAAGTATTGACCAAGTTTTGGACCAAGGTCTATAACGGCGTGGTATTTAATCATTTTGAAGAATTTCGCACAAGATCTCAAAAATACGAAGTCGTCTATGTGCCGTGCCACCGCAGTCATGTTGACTATTTGATCATGTCTTATGCTTTGCACGAGAGAGGCGTAGTACCACCACATATTGCCGCAGGCATCAACCTCAATATGCCAGTCATGGGCTCTATTTTAAGAAAAAGTGGTGCTTTTTTTATTCGCCGATCCTTTAACTCCGCCCTGTATTCTACTATTTTTTCAGAATACTTAAGTGCTCTGTTGGCACACGGCGTATCTATTGAATATTTTATTGAAGGCACACGCAGCAGAACAGGCAGATTGCTACAACCCAAAGCAGGTATGTTAGCAATGACCATCAAAAGTTATCTGAATGAACGCAACAAACCCTTGATGTTTCAACCTGCTCACGTCAATTATGAAAAACTAATGGAAGGCAACTCTTACCAAAATGAACTGGGTGGGAACTCTAAAAAAGGCGAAAGCCTAAGAGGCCTGATCAAAGCCAGAAAGTTGCTAAAACAAGAGTTTGGACGTTTGACAGTAAATTTTTCTGACCCAATCATGCTCGATGATTTATTGGACAAGTACAAGCCCAATTGGCGAGAAATAACCCTAACCCACAAAAAGAAACCTGAGTGGTTCAAAGCACTGGTCAACGATTGTGGTCAAAAAATCATGCAACGCATCAATTCGGCGGCACATGTTAACCCCATCAATTTGTTGGCAATTACTTTATTGTCAACACCTAACCATTCAGCAGGTATTGAAAATCTTTCTCAACAGATAGATTTTTACAAAGAATTATTGACCAGCTTGCCCTATTCATCAAAAGTAACAATCACCAAACTTAATAGCCAAGAAATATTTGAATTGGGCATTAAACTGGGTTTTGTTGAGATTGTTCCTCATGAGTTGGGAGATGTGGTTCGTGTTAAAAAAGAACAAGGCATATTGATGACTTATTACCGCAACAATATCCTGCACTTGTTTGCTGCCAGCTCATTCATTGCCATGAGCTTAGTGAATCAACGACAATTGCAACGAAGAGAAGTTTTGCGTTTGTTAGGTGTGGTTTATCCCTATGTTAAAAATGAATTGTATTTACATTGGAGTCGCGAAGAGTTTATTGCTTATGGACGGAAGACCATTGATGTATTAAAACAATTGGGAGTCTTAAAATCTGCCAATAGAACGGTAGAGAGGTTTCCAGGCGGCACCATACAAGCAGGCAAAATGCGCGTGCTTGCCAATGCTTTGATGCAAACTTACGAACGATTCTTCATTGTTGTAGCAGTGTTAAGCAAAAGTGGCAGCGGCCAATTAACCGTCCCTCAACTTGAAAACTTATGCCACAAAACCGCCAGTAAACTAAACTTGCTTTACGGCTTTAACTCACCAGATTTTTTCGACAAATCATTGTTTAAAAACTTTATTGCCAACTTAAAAACGGAACAGGTTATAGAAACTGACTCCGCTGGAAAAATCATTTTCACCGACAACCTCAAAACCTTTTATTTGGGCGCTAAACGTGTACTTTCACGCCGCATACGCCACAGTGTTTTGAACTTGTTGGTAGAGCCACCTATAGAAAAAGCCAAAATAGAGAATCAATAAACCAACAATAGTTGAATTAACCTTGTTATTTTTCGCTCCCTAAAAATATACGAATCCTACTTAAACGTATCACACTGAGTCAAATCACCAGTACTCATACCCGTTCTTAACCATTTTTGTCTTTGCTCGGATGTTCCATGGGTAAAGGATTCGACATTGACTTTGCGGCCTGCATTTTTCTGCAAGGTATCATCGCCAATTGAGGCAGCGGCGCGCAAGCCTTCTTCTACATCGCCATCTTCTAACCAGTTTTTTTGTTTTTGTGCAAGGTTCGCCCAAACCCCTGCATAACAATCGGCTTGCAATTCCAACATCACTAAATACTGATTTTTATTGCGCGGGTCTCGTTTTTGCATTTGGCGCATCTTTTTTTCAGTTCCAAGAATATTTTGAATGTGGTGTCCTACTTCATGGGCAATCACATAAGCTTGAGCAAAATCTCCAGGGGCTCCCATTCTTTTTAATTGATTGAAAAAACTGACTGCCAAATACATTTTTTGATCAGCAGGGCAATAAAACGGGCCTGTTTGTTCGGAATATATACCACAAGCGGATTGGACAGGGCCAGAAAACAACTTCATTTTGGGTACAGTATAGCTTGAACCTCTGCGTTTAAATTCAGCACTCCATGCATCTTCGGTAGAAGCCAAAATCGTGATGGCAAATAACTCTAGCTCTTTTTGTGCGGCAGAAACAGGGGCATTGCTATTTTGTGTGGGAATATTTTGTTGGGAACCACCTACCATTTGTATCAAAGTCAATGGGTTTTTACCCGTAATAACCGATATAACAATCACAATTAAGATAGTCCAGATACTCATCTTGGCTCCACCTTTTGCCATGCGGCCGCCACGGCTGTATTCAACATTGGTACTTTGTCTGTGCCCTTTCCAACGCATTTTCTTCACTCCTGAATTAGTATGATATATTTAAACGTTGTCAGTATAACATGTTACCATTATTTTTGACCAAGCTTACTACAACCATTGCAGTTGTTAATACACAGCAACGTTATTTAGAACGCGATAAATCGCCGTTCCTACAATAATTTTCTATACATCAATGTTCTCTAACGGGCGCACCTAAAAACCGAACCATTTCAACCCAAAAACATTACTGATCAACCCTGTAGAGGCGGCGATTTATCGCGTCTTTTCTCTGTTATTAAATGTGCTGATGGATAGAACGTGATAAATCGCCGTATCTACAATGATTTTCTACACATCAATGTTCTCTAACTGGCGGAATGGGGCAAATGAACCATTGCGACAAAAAAATCACTAACCTCCATATTTCATAGAAAAATCATTCCTTTTCTTTCTCTTTCTTTACTCCTTGTTCTTGAGGCTTTTTATAGTCACCAATCACCCCTTTTAATAGGCAAACTTTTTTGACTGGGCATTTCTCACAGCTAGATAGGGCAGCATAAGGGCATAAAATCATAGTTATTCTCGTTATTTCTGGCTAAATTATAACACGAATCTACCGTGATTTGATGAATATCCGAATACCAAAAAAAGCGGCATCAAATGAGGGATCGATACCGCTGACAAAACGTTTCCAAATATCATATAGCTAGGTTAATATAAGGAGCTATCGTTTCGTAATCTTTAAATAAACCTATGAAATAAAATGTATGTGCACACAATACACCATGACCTGATTCAATTACTTGACCCAGGTCAAGTTTAGGGAATTATTTTAGCTTTTCTACTCGAATAATATTGGTTGTGCCTGATTTCCCAAATGGAACACCTGCGGTGATGACATATCTATCACCAATCTCCGCCGCATTACATCGGTGAATGATTTTTTCAGAAATTTTCACCATGTCACTGGTGCTGTTGGCATCAGGTGACAATACAGGGTGAATTCCCCAGCTCATAGCCAATTGTTGGCAAGATCTTATTTTGGGAGAGATAGCAATAACGACTGTTTGGATGCGATTGCGCGCAACACGTAATGCGGTAGCACCGGAGCTACTAAAGCACACCATGACTTTGGCCTTGATGTTTGATGCGATATTACAGGCAGCGGCAGAAACAGCATCGGGTGTGTTTTCTTCTGTGTGCATTTGTCGTTCTTTCATGCGGGCAATATATAGCTCGTCTTGCTCTACTGAGTTAACGATAGTTTTCATGGTTTCAACCGCTTGAATTGGAAATTTTCCAACAGCGGTTTCAGCCGATAGCATTACTGCATCGGTGCCATCAAAGACCGCGTTGGCGACATCACTGGCCTCAGCGCGTGTTGGAACGGGGCTATCAATCATGGTTTCCAACATTTGTGTGGCTGTTACCACTGGTTTTCCTGCTTGTCGGGCTTTCCGAATGAGCTTTTTCTGCAGCATTGGGACTTCTTGCGGTGACAGTTCAACACCTAAATCTCCGCGTGCAACCATGATGCCATCGGAGGTGGCAAGAATTTCATCAAAATTGCTAATAGCAGAAGGCTTTTCTATTTTGGCCATCAACTTGGCATCTGAGTTGTGCAATGATAAATAATGTCTAGCAAGCAATAAGTCTTCATGTTTGCGTACAAAGCTCAGCGCCACCCAATCAACTCCAAGACCAGCACCAAATTCTAAGTCTTCAATGTCTTTTTTGGTCATGGCAGCTACGGATAAGTCCGCAGTTGGGATATTAATGCCTTTGTTGTTACTCAATACACCGCCGACAATGACTTGGGTTGTAATTTCTTTGCCCTCAATGCTGATGACAATCACCTTCAATTTTCCATCATCAAATAGCAATTCATCATTGGTAGCAATATCTTTGTAGAGGTCTTTGTAACTAACAGAGACCCGTTGTGAACTGCCTGGGAAATCTTCTTCACAAGATAAAACAAAGGGTTTTCCTTTTATCAGATTAACTTTGCCTTCTTGAAATTTTCCCACTCTTATTTTAGGGCCTTGTAAATCCAATAATATGCCAACTATGATGTTTAGTTCTTTTGCTATTTGACGAATATTGTCATAGTTGACTTTGTGGTCTTTATGGTCGCCGTGCGAGAAGTTGAGCCTAAAGACATTAACACCCGAAAGAATCAGCTGTTTGATGTTCTCTGGAGAACTGCTTGCTGGGCCTAGAGTGGCGACTATTTTTGTTTTGCTGTTTTTCACTTTTTTATTGTTCCCAATTAATCATTTGATTAGATTAAATTCATTTTAGTTATGAATATGCCTCTTTATATCGAATATTTTACCCATTTTAATTCTAAATGGTTACACTTATATGAATTTAATTTTTATAGAATTATAAATATGTCATTATTCAATTGCCCATCGTGCAAAAAAAAGATATCAGATAAAGTTCAGGAATGCCCACATTGCCAGTTTTCTTTTGTTCAAGGCCAAGAGGATTCTGAGCGTTTAAAGGTGTTAAATTATCGCAATTACAGAGACAAAATATACCGCTTAAGAATGCTTACATTTTTTTCAATGGCATTGGCTACTGCGGGTTTAGTGCCTATGTTGTGGAGTTATATTAAAGCCTTGGGTTATGGATTTAATGTCAAACTCACCAACCATTGGGGGATATACCTAGTACTATTAGGTTTTGCCTTTTATGTGCTGATTAGGATTCTGATGTTTTATACAAAACGACATTACAATAGTACCAAATAGACCTTGCCATAAGTTTGCCACAATTCATCACAGATAATCAGATAATTCACCCCACGTTGCCATTTTCAGGAGTTTAAATAGGGTTATTATTTAAACAGAGGCAACAAGAATGACCGAAAAAATCACACAGACAAAGCATATTCGTCAGCAATTAGAGAATTTGTATCAGCAAAAATACAATCAGCTAAACAGAACCAAGCCCAAACCCGTTAAAAAATACCAAGGTTTAGGGTTAAACTGGCGTGATGCGGTAATATTGATACTGGCTTTGTTTTTTGTTGGGCTGTATCAAGTTCAAGCAAAAGCTCAAACTCAATTACAAGCACAAGATTATTTTGATTTGGATGACATTGATACGGGTATGATGTTATCTTATCAAGAAGCTGGAAATAATTATGGTGCTTTAAAACTGCTGTCTTCAGACTACAAAATCGACATCACAGGTATTGTTGCTCAAGTGAATATCACCCAAACTTTCCACAATGATTCAGCTCAATGGATAAAAGAAGGTATGTATGCTTTTCCCGTTGCCAAAAATGCCGCAGTGTATCAAATGAAACTGAAGATTGGAAAACGGGTGATTGAAGGAGAGATTCATGAAAAGAAACAAGCACAACAAATTTATGATCATGCCAAAGCCCAAGGATTGGCAGCCAGTATTGTAAAACAATACAGGCCCAATTTATTTACCACAGATGTGGCAAATATTATGCCTAACGAAAAAATAACGGTTGAAATCACTTATCAACAAACACTTAGCTACAATGCAGGGCATATCGAATTTCGCTTACCTCTGGCGATAAAAAGCCGTTATATGCAACAACAGTTACTTGCAGGTTCAGATGTTTCTGGCTCCGAAATATCAAATCTGCAAGTAACTGATTTGCCAACATCAACAGTGTCTGACCAACAAAAACGCAGCATTAATGTTCACATAGAAGCAGGCTTTGAACTATCAGAGTTGGTGAGTTTGTATCACGATGTCAACATTCAAGAAATGGGCATTTTCCAAACCATTAAATTGGCTGACTCAACACTGTATGATGCCAATGATTTTGTTTTGCGCTGGCATCCCATACAGGGCAAGGAGCCAAGGGCTGCTATGTTCAGTGAAAGATTAAACGGTGAGGAATACGTATTATTGATGTTATTGCCGCCAAAAAATACAAAGAAAAGCACACAAAAAAGAGAAATGGTATTTATTATTGATACATCAGGTTCAATGCAAGGAGCTGCGATGGATGCGGCAAAAGATGCTTTGCTTTTTGGATTAACTCAAATTGATTATCGAGATAAATTTAATATAATTGAATTTAATTCTAACGCCACACAAATCTTTAAATCTTCTCGTGTAGCCAGCGTTGATAACCTACATGAGGCAATTGATTTTATTGTTGGATTAAAAGCAGACGGAGGAACCAATATGGCGCCGGCACTTGCTTTGTCTATGCAGGATGAAGTGGATGAAAATCATTTAAAACAAATTGTATTTATCACCGATGGCTCGGTAGGCAATGAAGCACAATTGTTCAAACAAATTGATCAAAACATTGGCCAAGCAAGACTGTTCACGGTGGCAATTGGACAAGCCCCCAATAATTATTTCATGAGTAAAGCAGCATTAATAGGCAAAGGAACTTACAGCAATATCAGCAATCTTAACGATGTGGATTTTGAAATGAATGAATTGTTCGTTAAATTGTCATCGCCCGCATTAACCGATGTGGCCATCGAATGGGGGCAAGATGTTGAACAGGGTCCGCAGGTTATTCCTGATTTATACAATGTTCAGCCTATTATTGTTACTGCTAAAATGTCAGCATTTAATGCGAATATTGGATTAAGTGGTTTCGTGGATAAGTCTATTTGGTCACAATCATTTAACTTAGCAAAAGATGGGCAATCTACGGGAATAGCTAAATTGTGGGCACGCAACCAAATAGCCGACCTAACTGATGATTATATGTTGGGTGCAAGCAGTGATGGTGAATGGTTACAAGAACAAATTACCCAAATAGCATTGCAATACCATTTAATCAGTGAATTTACCAGTTTGGTTGCCGTTGATAAAACACCCGATATGAGCAGGTTGGTACAAATACAAGCACGGGCAATCAAGCAATCTCAGGTACTTGCGCAAGTCAATTATCCACAAGGTTCACTGGGATGGAAATGGAAGATGTTGATTGGTTTGATGTTGATTAGTATGGCTTTCTCAATCAAAAGGAAGTCGTCGTGAGGAAAATATCAATAGGTATATTGTTGGCTTTAGGTTTGTGGCATGTATCGGCATCAGGATACATGCTTGCTAAGGCATACTTAGCACAATACCTGATAGAAGATGCTTGGCAAAAAACAAAACTAGATAGCCAACAACATAGGCCATGGTCATGGGCTGATACTTTCCCGGTTTTTGAAATCATTGTTCCAAGAATAAATAAAAGCACCATTGTTTTGCAAGGTGATAGCGGCAGAAACATGGCTTTCTCTGCCACGCATACAGGAAGCAGTGGTTTACCAGGAAGTAAAAAAACCACCGTAATATCAGGGCATAGGGATAGCCATTTTGAGTATTTACAACAGTTGAAAATTGGAGATAAAATACTCACAAACACAAAAACAAAGTCATATAGTTATCGCATCGAAAGATTTGAAGTGGTTGATAGCCGAAAACAACAAATTCAGATTTCCAACAAAGATCAATTGATTTTAACCACCTGTTATCCATTTAATACCTTACAAACAGGTGGAAGTTTAAGGTTTGTGGTTTATGCTTCTAGAATTTTGCATTCATAGCATGTCTCTATACTTGCTTGGAATCAACAATAAAGTACAATTATTACACTAAGTAATGACCAAAAAACTGGATTATTGATGTAATTAGGGTATTCTTATTAATATTTCGTTAGCTTGGTTAACTATACAGTGGTATTCATAAAATCTTTGTTGCGTTCAGTATTGGTCATAATAGTATTATTGTGCCTGTCAAACCCTGTACATTCGTATTATTCCGAACCTTATGACAAGATTTTAGATGATTTGATGTTAATTGACCCCAATCAAGCAATGTCAATAGCAAAAAAAAATTTACGGGATGCAGAACTCTCTGGAAACAGCGAAAAACAACTGGAATCAATCTATTACATTGTATCTACATTGAATGTTTTGTCAGATGTAGAAAGCTTGGATATATATATTGAAAAAGGGCTGGCTCTTGCAAATTCGGAAAACAATATTCACTTCAAAATAGAGTTTATTGGTTTTAAAGCGCATCAATCTGAAATAAAGGGGAATCTAAATCTTGCAGTAACCAGTGCCAATAAGGCGTTGAGTTATGCCTATGAAACCAATGATGAGCGATTAATTGCGGAAAATCTAGCAATACGGGGACAAATGAACTTGGCAGTTGATAACTTTGATTTGGCTCTTAAAGATATTGAAAAGGCCATAGATTCTTTCAAACTAAACAATGACAAAAAAAATGCCAGTCTAGCTTATAATGTATTAGCAATAATCTATGTTTCTTTAGGAGATTTGGACAATGCCATTAAATACTATCAAGAATCCTTAGCTTATGATGAGATAAAGTCAGATTACAATCAGGCTGCCCTGTATTACAACATAGGCTCTACATACACCCATATGGAAAAATACGAAATGGCAGCCGAGTACTATGAAAAATCCAGAGAACTTTCTATTAAAACAAAAGATGTCTACGCCGTTGCGTTTACAGATTATGGAGTGGCTGAAATATTGATCTTACAAAAACAAGCCAGTAAGGCAGAGTTAAGCTTGGCCCCTGTGTTTGATGTATTTAAATCCAACAATGATTTACTCATGCTATTTAATAGCAACATGTTAATGTCAAAAATAAAAATCTTGAAAAAAGACTATACTTTGGCACGTACCTATTTAAACAAAGCTGAAGAACAGTCTAAAATATTGGATACACCCAGTATTCACTTGTATTTAATCGATCAAAATATTACCTATTACGTTTCTCAAGAAAAATGGAAAGAAGCCTATGAATTTATATTGAAATCCAATAATGTTAGATGGAAAGTCCAAGAGAAAGATAAAAGCAAACTGGTTTCCGAACTAAAAATTCGTTTCAATGCGCAATTTGATCAAGAAAAGCTAGAACTGTTACAAAAACAAAACAAATTACAAGAATACTCTATTTTACAAGAAAAAACCAAACAAAACTATTTGTGGGGATTGATTGGGTTGGGCGTTGTATTGTTAGTTTTCACTTATGTTGCATATAGAAACCAAAGAAGAATTAAGAGACATTTATATGGGGTATCAGTGACTGATGATTTGACCAAGGTTGCCAACAGAAGGCATATTATGCAAAAACTAAAAGAATATCAAATAAGAAGCCGCGAACAAGATTTTAGTTTTGGGGTTGTCATGATAGATTTGGATTTTTTTAAAAATATTAACGATACTTATGGTCATGAAGTAGGTAACGAAGTACTCATATATTTTGCAAACTGTGCCAAAGATGTAATGTCAGAAACCGGGGAAGTGGGCAGAGTTGGCGGGGAAGAATGGTTGATTTTGTTGCCCAATATAAATTTTGATGTTATTAGAACAAAGTTAAAAGAATTGCGAGAAGCATACAAGGATACCACTCCCTTAAAAATCCCCAAAGACTGCACTCTTTCTTTTAGCAGTGGTGTCTTAGTGAACTCTGGACAATATGAAAGTTATGAAAAGATGCTTTACGACGTTGATATGGCTATGTACAAAGCCAAGAACAAAGGCCGAGAGCAGGATGTTTACGTTAGTGCTTCATTGTTGTAATACGCAAATCTCAACTTACCAACACACATGGAACACACAAACACATAAATAATATCATTAAACAAAACATTATAATTTATCTATGAATAAAAAACCAACTCAAACAAATGTAGTAGAAACAAGTCCTGACCTACTAGAAGTCACCAATTTAGTGGGGAAATTTGTCGATTATTTACCAGAAACGTGGCAGCCCTATTGGCAACAATTGCAAAGCATCCCTTTATTGAAGTTTGTTATTA
>CAZLZZ010000059.1:0-18104 GCA_964564165.1 uncultured Alcanivoracaceae bacterium
AGAAATAGGCGACATCATTGAAGAAGAAATGGACTCTATTGAATTTGGACGAATAGCAGCACAAACTGCCAAGCAAGTGATCTTGCAAAAAGTACGTGAAGCCGAACGCATGCAAGTAGTTGAGCGTTTTCAAGACCGTGTTGGCGAAGTTCTTAATGGCATTGTCAAACGTGCGGACAGAGGAAATATATTTTTAGACTTGGGAAATAAAGTGGAAGCCATTATTCCTAGAAATCACGGCATACCAAGAGAAATGGTAAGGCGCGGTGATAGATTGCGTGGCATGTTGATAGAAGTAAACACGGAAAGCAGAGGTCCATTGTTGACACTGTCCCGTGGGGCTTCGGAGTTTTTAGTAGAATTATTTAAAGTAGAAGTGCCTGAAATTGATCAAAACTTAATCGAAATCAAAGGAGCAGCAAGAGATCCTGGTTTTCGTGCTAAAATTGCGGTGTTTTCACATGATTCAAAATTAGACCCGATTGGCGCATGTGTTGGAATGCGTGGCTCTAGAGTTATGTCAGTTTCCAATGAATTAGGCGGGGAGCGGATTGATATTATATTGTGGGATGAAGATCCAGCAGTTTTTGTTATCAATGCCATGGCTCCTGCAGAAATAGAATCGATTGTTGTCGATGAAGATAGACACAGTATCGATGTGGCAGTAGCTGAAGACAAACTGTCACAAGCCATTGGTCGAGGTGGTCAAAATGTTCGTTTAGCCAGTGAATTAACAGGCTGGAACATTAATGTAATGACCGCTGAACAAGCCAGTGAAAAGAGTCAAGAGGAAGCCATGAAGTTTGTTAAAGTGTTCATGGACAAACTTGACATAGATGAAGACATGTCTGTGTTGTTGGTTCAAGAAGGCTTTAGTGCAATTGATGAGATTGCCTACGTTGATGAGAATGAATTATTGGCAGTTGAAGGGTTTGACGAAGATATCGTTGCTGAATTGCGACAAAGAGCAAGAGATTCACTATTGACTCAGTTGATACTTGCAGAAGAAAAATTAGAAGAATCAAAACCAGCAGATGACCTGTTGAAATTAAAGGGCATGACCGATAAGTTGGCCTTTGGTTTGGCAGCAAAAGAAATCGTCACACGTGATGATTTGGCTGATTTGGCAACAGATGAGTTAATGGAAATTACTGATTTAACAGCAGAACAGGCGGGTGAAATGATTATGGATGCCCGCAAGTACTGGTTTGAAGAAGAGTAATTTTTAGCTAAAAAGATAAAGAATTAGAGGTTCAGAATGTCTGAAGTAACAGTAAAACAATTAGCAGAAGTATTGGGTATTTCACTTGATCAATTAATGAATCAATTGAAAGAGGCGAATATTTCAGCAAGAAATGCAGATGATGCCATTAGCAACGAAGATAAAAGACAGTTGTTGGCTTATTTGCGTAGCTCGCATGGCAAAGATAAAAAAGACCAATCCCCTAGAAAAAAGGTGATTCTAAAGCGCAAATCAACGGGTACATTAAAAGTATCAAGCGGCACAGGCATACGCGCAAAAACTAAAACAGTCAATATCGAAGTCAGAAAGAAAAGAACGCTCAATAGACCCAATAAAGCCGAGTTGGATGATATAGCCAAAGACAGATTAGAAGCGCAAAATGCCTTAGCAGAAAGAAAAGAGCAATTGGCAGAAGAAGCTGGACAGAAACAGAAGATAGAACAACAAAAAGAACAGGAAAAATTGGTCAAAGAACAAGTCATAGCAGAGCAGGCAGCAGAACAGGCAGCAAAAGAAGCCGCCAAACTTGAAAAAGCCAAAGAGCCTGGAAAAACCAATGAGCCTGGAAAAGCCAAAGAGCCTGAATCTGCATCTCAAGAAGAAAATGAATCACAAGATTCAGAGCAAGAAATAGAAGTTCCTGCCGCAAAAGTTGTTAAAGACCCAGAAACTTTAGCCAAAGAACAAGCGGACAAACAAAGAGAAGAGCAAGTTGAAAGACAAGTCAAAGCAGCGGTTGAAAAACGCAAGCGCGAAAAAGAAAAGAAGAACGAAAAACAACTCAGTAAACCAGCCAATGCAAATGCAGGTGGTAAAAACACAGGCGGTAAAAACCAAAACAAATACGGAAGAAAGCAGTTACGTGTTAAAGGAGGAAGAGGCAACCATCAAATTAGACCGACTTTCAAAAAAGCAGAAAAACATGGCTTTACCAAACCTGTTGCTGGTCAAGTTAAAACGGTTCAATTAGAAGAAAGTATTTCCGTAGCGGACTTGGCTAAAGCATTGACTGTAAAGTCAGGCGATATTATCAAAGAGCTAATGACCATGGGAATGATGGTTACGATTAACCAAATGCTTGATCAAGATACCGCTACTTTGGTGGTTGAAGAATTGGGTCACGAGGTTGAATTGGTTGAAAGCCAAACTATTGCTGAAGAATTACATTCTCAGTCTGTGGAAGAAACCGATGATGAAAATGCCGTAACACGCCCACCTGTGGTTACTGTTATGGGTCATGTCGATCACGGAAAAACCTCTCTGCTAGACTATATCCGCAAGACCAAAGTAACCGATAGAGAAGCAGGGGGAATTACCCAGCACATTGGTGCTTATCATGTAACCACTGATCATGGGGTTATTACCTTTATTGACACACCTGGCCATGCGGCATTTACAGCTATGCGCCAACGTGGCGCCAAAGTAACCGACATTGTTATCTTGGTAGTAGCAGCCAATGATGGCGTGATGCCACAAACCATCGAAGCGGTTAAACACTCTAAAGCTGCTGGCGTGCCTATCATTGTTGCAGTGAATAAAATGGACTTACAAGGGGCAAGCATTGATAAAGCCAAACAAGATTTATCCAATCACGATGTTATTCCCGAGGACTGGGGTGGCGATGTGCAGTTTATTCCCGTATCCGCATTAACCGGGGAAGGCATTGATGACCTGTTAGAAGCCATAAACCTTCAAGCAGAAGTAATGGAACTAAAAGCAGTGGTTGATAAACCAGCCAAAGGCATTGTTGTTGAATCTAGCCTTGATAAAGGCAGAGGCCCAGTTGCGACAGTGATGGTTAAATCAGGAACACTGAAAAGAGGCGACATGGTGCTTAGTGGAGAGCAGTTTGGACGCGTCCGCATGATGCTTGATGAAGTAGGCAATCAAATTGACGAAGCAGGGCCCTCTATTCCCGTGGTTATCCAAGGCTTATCAGGAGTGCCTGTAGCGGGTGAAGATTTCCTTGTTGTTAAGAATGAAAAACGTGCCAAATCGGCAGCAGCAGAACACAAAGTACACATTCGTGATACGCGCTTAAAAGCACAACAAGCAGCCAAACTAGAAAGTTTAATGGCAAGTATGGGCAAAACCGAATCCAAATTGGTGGTGAATTTATTAATCAAGGCCGATGTACAAGGTAGCGTAGAAGCACTAACAGAATCATTAACCACATTGGGCAATGACGATGTTGAAATAAGAGCGATTTCTACTGGAGTTGGTGGCATTACCAATGCAGATGCCCAAATGGCTTTAAGTGCTAAAGCGATTATTATAGGGTTCAATGTTCGTGCAGATAAAGCAGCGCGTGAAGTCATCAAACAACACGATTTAGATTTGCACTATTTTAGTATCATTTATGAAGCAATCGATAATATCAAAGCGGCTATCACTGGTTTCTTAGGTACAGAAACCAAAGAAGTGATTATTGGCAATGCGGAAGTCAAAGACGTGTTCCGCTCATCACAGTTTGGTTCAATTGCAGGTTGTATCGTATTAGAAGGAACCGTTAAACGTGACAATCCAATACGTGTTCTAAGAGACAATGTGGTGATATTCGAAGGCGAACTAGAGTCATTGCGCAGACACAAAGACGATGTTAAAGAAGTCAAATCAGGCACAGAATGTGGTATTGGCGTGAAAGGCTACAGCGATATCGAACCTGGCGACGAAATAGAATGTTACGAACGCGTTGAAGTCAAAAAGACCTTAGACTAGAGAATAGAGACACTATGGCATTTCGTGAATTTACTCGATCAGATCGCATGTCCGCACAAATACTTCGTGTTGTCGCAGTAGCCGTGCGCGAAGAATTTGAATACGACAATGAGTTAAAACACGTTGCCATATCCGATGTGGATGTGACCAAAGATTTATCAATTGCAACGGTTTATTTTAATACCCTGTTCCCAGAACAGGCGAAACAAGCAACAGAAATTCTAAAAGAAAACGCACCGTTTATTCGATCCATCGTAGCTGGCAAAATACGCGCAAGACGAGTCCCTGAATTGCGCTTTGTTTACGATGCCTCATTAGAACGCGGCGCAAATTTGGAATCGTTAATCAGCAAAGCCAGAGACAGCGACCCAGGTTTTGAAGAAGAAGAGTAACTCCTTGAAATCTACCGAAGGGCAATACAAATCATCCTGGCAAGATGTCCACGGATTGTTCCTTCTGAATAAACCTGCGGGCATCACCTCAAATCAAGCCTTGCAAAAAGTTAGGCGGATTTTCAATGCAAAAAAAGCAGGACATACAGGCTCTCTTGATCCGATGGCAACAGGATTATTGCCGTGTTGTTTTGGAGACGCCACCAAAGTAGCTGGTCTCATGCTCAATGCTGACAAGGTGTATATTGCCGAATGTGAAATCGGCAGCCAAACCGATACGGGAGATGCCACAGGAACAGTGGTAAAAACTTCAGATAAAGTCAATTTAACCGATGTTGAAATTCAACAAGCCACCCAACAATTAACCGGTGACATCAAACAAATCCCACCCATGTATTCCGCCCTACACCACAATGGCAAGCGTTTATACGAATTGGCTAGAGCAGGCATAGAAGTTGAGCGGCCAGCACGGGATGTTACCATTCACCAATTTAAAATATTAGAAATCGGCAACAATACACCGCAAACCATAAAGTTTGAAATCAAAGTATCTAAAGGCACCTACATCCGCACCTTGCTAGAAGACTTTGCCAAACAGTGTGGCACCTATGCTCATATGACAAGCCTACACCGCACAGAACTGGGTATACTCAAAGACGGAATGATAACCATCCAAGAGCTAGAACAAACACAGGAGCCATTTGATTTACTTCAACCAATGGACACCGCTTTGATTGAATATGAATCACTACAACTCCATCCAGAGCACATCCAAAACCTCATACATGGCAAACGTTTTACATGCGACTATCAACCCGCCATTTATCGAATATATGACCAACACAACAAGTTTATCGGCCTAGGAGAAGCTCAACACAATGGCCAATTCAAAGTCCAAAATTTGTTTATGAAGTCTTATCGAGATAAGTAGGGCGATTTTAATAAATTGTGAAATTATAAATTAATACAACTATAGATTTTATTCAATTTGGTTAATAAATTTGAACATTCTAGATATTGATATGGTCTTATAGATAATCCTCATACTATTGTATTGTGTTATGAAAAACAAAGTTCGTATTTTTGCTAAAAAAGATGACTTCTTAATCAATAAAAGAAATTAATATACCATTGACAACCACGTATATTTAAAGTTATACTTTAAATATGCAGACTTACTTCAACAGAAAAAAAGAAATAAACATCATAAAACACTTGGACAATTTTCCTTGCGTGGCACTTTTGGGTGCAAGACAGGTGGGCAAGTCAACCTTGGCAAAGCAGATCATTTCTAACATAAAAAATTCAATTTATTTGGACTTAGAAAACCCCAGAGATTTGGCCAAATTACAAGAGCCATTGGCATATTTAGAAGCGAACAAAGAGAAATTGATTTGTATTGATGAAGTACAGCGCAAGCCCGAGATATTTCAAATTTTTAGAAGTTACTTGGATCAAAACAATAGAGCCGGTCAATTGTTGTTATTGGGCTCTGCTTCTAGGGATTTAATCAAACAAAGTTCAGAATCATTGGCTGGACGAATTGCTTACCATGAAATCAATCCATTTGTGGCATCAGAGGTAACAGACTTGAATAAATTGTGGATACAAGGTGGTTATCCAAGAAGTTATTTAAGCGATGAAGAAACCAGTTTTGATTGGCGCGAAAACTATATTCGAACATTTTTAGAAAGAGATATTCCGCAACTGGGCATTACAATCCCTGCAATAACACTTAGGCGATTTTGGACAATGTTGGCACACTTAAATGGCTGCTTACTCAATGCCTCAAAATTGGCATCTTCTATGGGTGTGACTGTTCCAACAATTAAAAACTATATTGATATTCTTGAAGGTACTTTTGTAATCAGGCAATTGCGCCCATATCACAGCAACACAAAGAAAAGATTGGTTAAATCGCCCAAGATTTACATTCGTGATACAGGCTTGATTCATGCTTTGCTTGGTATTGAATCCTACAACGATTTATTGGGTCATCCAGCTTTGGGCAACTCTTATGAATCTTTTGTGATAGCGAGCATACTAGAAAGCTACCCGCGTTATGCTGCCAGTTTTTACCGTTCTGCAAGCGGTGCAGAAATTGATTTGATCCTACAAAAAGGCAGCAAAACCATTGCAATAGAAATCAAATCTTCGCAAGCGCCAAAGTTAACAAAAGGGGTTTTTGAGGCAATAAAAGTGGTAAAACCAGATATCTCCTATGTTATTGCTCTTGTCGACGAGCCTTATCCCATAAAAAATGATATATGGGTTTATGATTTGAAAAGTTTTTTAAATTTAAATTTGTAAAAACCAGTTAACAATAGAAATTCAAAAGTAAATGGGTTTAAATACAGTCACTACATTGCAAAATCACCAACATGAAAAACACATTAACCAAAATAATTTTACTATTAATAATTTTCTCCTTGTATTCTTGCACAAAATTTGGATCTGAACATGAGAAAGGTTGGAAATTAATAGACAATGGCGCCTTGTTGATAGATGTCAGAACTAAACAAGAATTCAAAGGCGGAAACTTAGCCAATTCGATTAACATTGAATACGAGAATATTGCAAAAATTAGCCAAGCCATCGGACAAGATAAAAGCCGCACGGTGGTTTTGTACTGTCGATCAGGAAGACGCGCGTCGGTTGCATTAAATGCATTATCAAAATTGGGTTATAACAATGTTTACAATGCAGGTGGTTTGAGTGCCATGCAAGCAGCATTGGAAAATAGATTAAAAACTAAGCCATAGATTAACCCAGAGAAGCACCAATGGCTAAAATCACCCTAATAAAACCAGAAATCACAAAGCTTGATTTAAATCTATACCAAAACAAAGTGCCAGCGGGTTTTCCTTCGCCAGCAACAGAGTATTTGGGCGACACCTTGGACTTGAATGAATATTTAATCAACAATCCAACAGCTTCATTTTTTGCCAAAGTTGAAGGCGATAGTATGATTGGTGCAGGAATTTTTGAGGGAGATTTGTTGGTGATTGATAAGTCGGTCAATGCCAAACATAAGGATATCGTGATAGCCTCGGTGAATGATGAATTTACAGTTAAGCGCTTAGATACCAAAGACGGCATTCAATTAATTGCCGAAAACAAAGACTATGCACCGATAAAATTAACCGGAGAAATGGAGTTTGCCATTTGGGGAGTGGTTACTGGTGTGGTTCGCAAGTTTTGATAAGTTTTGATAACAGTCATGAATAAAGTAGCGCAATGATAGCAATCTGCGACGTTAATAATTTTTATGCCTCTTGCGAAAGAGCATTTAATCCTGCCATCTGGCACAAGCCTGTTATTGTATTGTCTAACAATGATGGCTGTGCGGTTGCACGCTCTAATCAAGTTAAAAAACTGGGCATTAAAACAGGCGACCCTGTTTTTAAAATCAAACACTTGATTGCCAAACATAAAATCCAAGTGTTTTCATCCAATTATGTGCTCTATGGCGATATGTCGCATCGGGTGGATGACATTATTGCTCAATATTCGGACCAAGTTGAAAATTACAGCATTGATGAATCTTTTCTAAAATTTGATGGTTTCGAGCATTTAGATTTAACCCGTCATTGTCAAAAAATGGTGGGGCGAATATGGCAATGGCTTAGTTTGCCAGTGTGTGTTGGACTTGCATCGACCAAGACTTTGGCAAAAGTAGCGGGTTATTATGCCAAGAAAATGAAAATCGAAGGGGGTGTATTAGAATTAGCAACTGAATCACGCATTGAAAAGGCTTTGCGTAACTTGCCCGTAGAAAAAATCTGGGGAGTAGGTGGCAGAACCAAAGAACATTTAAACAGTATGGGCATTTATAGTGCATTGCAGTTGCGGAACACCGATCCAAAATTCATGCGTAAACGATTCTCTGTGGTTATGGAGCGAACCATCATGGAATTGCGTGGAATTAGTTGTGTGGCATTTGATGCTGATCCTGAAAAGAAAAAACAAATCGTTTGCAGCCGTTCTTTTGGCAGGAAAATTCAAGAACTAAAACCTTTGCAAGAAGCCGTTGCTTATCATATAACAAGGGCTTGTGTCACTTTGCGAGCACAAGGCTCGGTTGCCAAGTCCATAAATGTTGGATTAACCACCAGCCACAAAAACATACAATACCAGCAACACACACATTCGGTGACCATCGGCTTGCCGCAAGCCAGTGATTTTACTGCTGATTTTTTACAGGCTGCAACCCAGGGATTGGGAAAATTATTTAAACCAGGAAACCAATACAAGAAAGCAGGGATCATGTTGAATGACTTCTCTGATGCCCAAAACATCCAGCTTGATTTATTTACACAAACCTCTGAACGCCAGAATCAACAAAATAAGGATTTAATGAACACCTTGGATTCAATCAACACAAAATTTGGCAAAGGCACATTGCGCAGCGCTCAAGAGGGCTTTAGCCAACAATGGGCAATGCGCGCGAATACAAAATCACCAGAATACACAACTAACTGGAATCAGTTAATTTCTGTACGCTGATTATTTAAATTTTTTCAGTGGGACTGCGCATTCGCTACCAATACCAACAGGAATAAAATCTAAGTTGATTGCCATTTGGTATAAGTTTCGCACTGGTCCTTGGTGGACAATAGTTGCTCTTTCAATAAACCGATAGATCCCTCAAAGTTGATATTTGATAAGTTAAATTGACCATTATCATGATTGAGAGAGAGGTTTATTTCGTACTCGGAAATCATTTTAGAAAGAAATTTTATTTTTTTATGCAAGTTAACAATATGCTGGTTTAGTTGGTTTTTGTCGATCATTCTTGAGATGGATACAGACACGCCAATATTGGTAAGTACTTCTATTAAATGGCTGTGACAATTTTCATAAGATTCAATGATGACATTGATTTTTATTTTATTGTCCTCATAGCCATGTTGTAACCATGTTATTAGTTCATGTAAACCTTGTTTATTATGGTTAAATTCTTTAAAGACATTATTTTTATATTTTGAACTTCTTATCCAACAGGCATCAATAATGTCAACAGATGATCGAATGTGTATATTCTTTTGCATAGGTATCTCTTAATAATCGAATTAAGATTTGAAGTTTAAGGAAAAATAATTCTGAAATCCTGAAAAAAGTCTGAAACATCCTGAATCAGAATATATTTGAGAATCTCATCACGGAATTCACATGATTTGCCTTTGATTCTGTGAATATAGAGCTTCCTTAAAGTTGGACATTTAGAATGTTTTGGATTTCATTGAGGATTTTGGTCTCTATAAAAAATTATAATCACTTTTTATTAAAAGTAGAACTGAACCATGAAATATTCATTGAAAAGCAGCTGCATGTTGTTTCATCATCATTACCCTTTATTAAATTTAGCACCTATTTTTATCTTTAGAAGAAAATTAAAATAACTCTATTGTGTAATTTATTCTTTACAACTAGATTGATGAATTTACTAACAGATTAGTTTTAAAGCTTTTTTTGCTGTACGACATTCGTTACAATGGGTTTATGAGAATAAAATTAACCACAGAAGACAAGGTAGGCTTGTCTAAAGAAATTTTGGCTATACTGTCTAAAAATGACATTGATGTTAAAAAAGTAGAAGTAGAAACAGGCTTTATGTTTGTAGAAACTGAAACTATAGAAAGGCAACAAGAAGCTAAAATGGCTTCATTATTAATGCAAATTCAAGGAGTGAAATGGGTTGAAAATATCGGTAGTATGCCTGCATATGAGAAAAATTTATTTTTAACTTCTTTGTTGAATGCCGTGCCAGACCCTGTTTTTGGAATCAATAATAAAGGTGGAATTATCTATCAAAATGATAAAGCCTATAAAATTTTCAAACTAGAAAAGACTAAAAAGCATTCAATTAAAGAGATATTTCCCCAAAGTGATTGGGCTGGTAAAATTGATGTGGCAGCATCGGGAAATTTGCCGGTTCATATCAATACGATTATGGGGGCGATGTTGGTTGATGTCAGAGCCATTACCGAGCAAGACAATAAAGCCATTGGCGCAGTATTGATTTTTCACAAACTAGAAAACATTGCAGCCAGATCGTATGTGATTGAAGGGGCGGGCATAAAAGGTTTTGAAAGTTTGATTGCTACAAACCTTAAAATGCAAGACATAGTCAATCGGGCAAAACACATGAGCAATACCGATGTGCCTGTCATTGTATATGGTGAAACAGGAGTGGGCAAAAAAACCATTGCTCAGGCCATTCATCATTCTGGTAACCGCAAAAATAAACTGTTCTCTGCGATGGATTGTGCGACCACAAAATCATCGCAAATGATTACCCAATTATTCGGCTTGGCTAACCCGCTAGACGGCAAAGCTGGATTGTTGGAAATTACCGATGGTGGTACAATCTATCTTCAATCGATTCAAGAGATGCCTTTGGCGTGTCAAAAGTTATTGTTGGCCTTTATACAAACCAAAAACTTCAAACGGGTAGGTGGGAAAATTTCAAGGCAGGCAGATATTAAAATCATTGCATCAGCCCCAGAATCTTTAAAAACCCATGTTCAAAGCAATCAATTCGATAGTGGCTTATTTTATGCTTTAGACATTACGCAATTGAATTTGCCTGCTCTGCGAGAAAGGCAAGATGAAATTGAAGCATTTATTGCTTATTTTTTGCTGCTATTTAAAGAGCAAAGTGGTAAAAATATTACCGAGCTTTCATTTGCAGCATTGAACAAAATAAAATCCTATTTTTGGCCAGGAAACCTCGCGCAACTTAAAGACGTGTTGTATAAAGCTAGCATGATTACTGACAATACTATCATTGATGTCCAGCAGATAGAAATAGATGGTCATGTGCAAATCCAAAGCAACCTTGACAATCGAACATTGCCACAAGCGGTTGCAGAATTTGAAAAACACTTCTTGCAACACTGGTATCAAAAATATTCATCAACCCGTAAATTGGCACAACAATTAGGCGTATCGCACACAACCATCGCACAAAAGCTGAATAAGTATGAAATCAACTGATAAAATGCGCAAAATAATAATAGCAAGATTCTTGGAGAATCAAATATGTCATTAAATGCGCCTCATGGCGGACAACTAATTAACCTGATTCCTAATCAAAAACAAATCGATCAGTTAAAAAAAGCGATTTTGACACTGCCTAGTTGGGATTTAACCGATCGTCAAATTTGTGATTTGGAATTGTTGATAAATGGTGGGTTTTCGCCCTTAACGGGCTTTATGGATAGCAAAGATTACTCAGGTGTTTTAAAAAATATGCGTTTAGCGGATGGTACTTTATGGCCAATGCCGGTTACCCTGGATGTTAAATCCGAAATTGCGAAAACCTTAAATATTGGTGATCAATTAGCACTAAGAGATGGTGAAGGAGTTGCCATTGCTGTGATTACTGTTTCTGATATTTGGAAAGTGGACAAATTGACCGAAGCACAAGTTGTTTATGGTACTGCCGACGAAAAGCATCCTGCTGTTAAGTTTTTAAATAAAAACACACGTGATTATTATGTGGGTGGAAAAATCCAAGGCTTACAGCTCCCAGTACATTATGATTACCGCAAACACCGCCATACACCAGTAGAATTAAGGGAAAAATTTGAAAGACACACTTGGAACAAAGTTGTTGCCTTTCAAACGCGCAATCCCATGCATCGGGCGCACCAAGAGATTACCATGCGTGCAGCTAAAAACATTCAAGCAAACTTGTTGATTCATCCTGTTGTGGGCATGACCAAACCTGGTGATATTGATCATTTTACAAGAGTAAAATGTTATGAAGAGTTGCTAAAAAAATTCCCTGAAAAAACCACGGCTTTGTCTTTGTTGCCATTAGCCATGCGCATGGGTGGTCCAAGAGAAGCATTGTGGCACGCATTAATTCGTAAAAACTTTGGTTGTTCGCACCTCATTGTGGGGCGAGATCATGCAGGCCCTGGCGATGATTCAAATGGCAAGCCATTTTATGGCCCTTATGAAGCACAAGAATTGTTAGAAAAACACCAAGATGAAATCGGCATCAAGATGGTGCCTTTTGAAATGATGCACTATTCATCTGATAGATTAGAATATATTCCTGCATCGGAAGTTAAAAAAGATGAAAATATACTGAATATTTCAGGCACGGAATTGCGCCGACGATTACAGCTGGGTTTAGACATACCTGCTTGGTTTTCTTATCGGCAAGTGGTGGAAATTTTACAGAAAAGTTATCCTCCTCGCAACAAACAAGGCTTTACAGTGTTTTTCACCGGTTTATCAGGATCAGGAAAATCAACTATTGCCAATGCTTTGATGACCACATTAATGGAAATGATTGATCGACCCATTACCTTATTAGATGGCGATATAGTGCGTAAAAACCTATCTTCAGAATTGGGCTTTTCTCGTGATCACAGAAACTTAAATGTCTTAAGAATTGGTTATGTTGCCAGTGAGATCACAAAAAATAGGGGTATTGCAATTTGCGCGCCGATTGCGCCTTATACGGAAACCAGAGAACTGGTACGCCAAGAAATAGAACCATTGGGAGGTTTTTTAGAGGTACATGTTTCAACCTCTCTTGAGGTCTGCGAGAGCAGGGATCGCAAAGGATTATATGCCAAAGCCAGAGCAGGGATAATTAAAGAATTTACAGGCATTAGTGATCCGTATGAGACACCAACTCATGCAGAAGTAGTAATTGATACTGAATACTGTAAGCCAGCTGAGGCCGCGCAAAAAATCATTCTCAAATTAGAAGCGATGGGTTTGATCACTTGAACTCAAAAGAACCTAAAATTGGTGTATTGATTACCAATTTAGGTTCTCCAGATGCGCCAGATAAAAAAGCAGTCAAACGCTATTTAAAACAATTTTTAACCGATCCACGAGTTATTCAGCCAGTGGTTGCTAAATGGGTTTGGTGGTTGATTCTCAATGTGATTATTTTAAACACCCGACCTAAAAAGTCAGCCAAACTCTATCGGTCAATCTGGAACAGTTTTGGCAAAGGCCCGCCCTTGGTCGCGATTACTCAAAAACAATTATTGGGTTTGCAGAAAAAATTTAACAACACCTCGATAGTTGTTGAAATGGCCATGCGTTATGGCAAGCCATCAATCGAAAAAGGGGTTGAAAAATTATTGGCGCAAGACATTGACAAGTTGATTGTTTTACCACTTTATCCGCAGTACTCAAGGACCACTACAGAATCAACTTTTGATGTTATCCATGCAATTAAAGAAAAAACAAAGGACTTTCCTGAACTGCAATTAATCAACAGTTATCACAAACATCCGCGTTATATCAATGCCTTGAAACAAAGCACAGAGAAACATTGGCAACAACATGGAAAACCACAAAAATTAATTATCTCCTTTCATGGTATCCCTAAGATATATGCTGAAAATGGTGACATTTATCCACAACACTGTGAACAAACAGCCAAGCTGTTGGTTGAGACCTTGGACTTAAAAACTGAAGATTACTTGGTCTGTTATCAATCCCGTTTCGGCAAACTCGAATGGCTACAACCGTACTTGGATAAAACATTGCAATCTTTACCCGCTGGAGGCATCACCGATGTGCAAGTAATTTGCCCTGGATTTGCCGCTGATTGTTTGGAAACTTTAGAAGAAATTGAACAAGAAAATAAAGCCTATTTCTTACAAGCAGGTGGCAAGAAATACAGTTATATCCCAGCCTTAAATGACAGCGATGCTCATATTGATTGTTTAGAAAGCGTGATTACAAATCGTTTCTAGTTTCCACAATGATTAGTCGACTGAACAACTCTGACCCTGAGATTGCAACAAAGATGCAAACAGTCTTTTGTGCCTCTTATTCTGTTGAAGCGATAATTTTACAAGCAAAAGACTTCCCTCCTTTGAAAAGAACACTTGAAGAATACATGAAGACTGAGACTGCCTTTTTTGGCCGTTGGAACAATGACAGTCTGGTTGGGATTGTTGAAATCAGAGAGTATGATAGCACCACCCATATACAAAGTTTGGTAGTGGATCCTCAGTATTTTAGGCAAGGAATGGCTTTCCAGCTCATGACTTTTGTTGTTGAAAACTTTAATTCTAAAATTATGTTTGTAGAAACTGGTATAAACAATTTCCCCGCCATCCAGCTTTATGAAAAATTCGGCTTCCAACAAACCAACCAATGGGATACGGAGTGCGGCATAAGAAAAGTTAGGCTTGAAAAGTTTCCTACATAATTTTGCCAGATCTTAATCCGTATCACCCTTGATGCTTGTCTATCTACGCAAGTGCTTTTTTAGTTGGAAATGAATATTTATAAATCCTGTGTAAAACCGTCGCATACTGCTTAATAAATGATCCGGAATTATAGGGTATTTGGTATTTTACTGCTAATTTTTCTACTTTTTTTGACATTTCTAAATACCGATGAGCGGGAATATCAGGAAATAAATGGTGTTCTATTTGACAACTTAAATGCCCTGTTAAAATATGAAACCAATGGTGTCCAGTAAAGTTTGATGAGCCCAACATTTGGCGGTGATACCATTGGCCGCGACTCTCATCCTTGCATTCTTCTTGACTAAAAGTGTGTGCATCTTTGGTAAAGTGGCCGCAAAAAATTACCGTTGAAGTCCATAAATTTCGTATAAAATTGGCAATAAGGTTTCCTAACAGCACCGGTAAGAACATAGGCCCTGCAATGAGCGGAAAAAAGATATAGTCTTTGAATATTTGTCTAAAAGCTTTGCTAAAAAATTTCTTCTTTAATTCTTTGTCACTCACCTGTTGGTTGCTGTCTGTTTTTTTTCGGCCAAAAAACACCCGCGCACCTGCCAATTCATGATAGGCAATTCCCCACTCAAAAAACAGACTAAGATTAACATAAGTGAAAAGTTGCCACGAATTGTTTTTACGCCAAGGAATGTCATCGCTTAAACGCAATAAACCGTAACCGTAATCTCTGTCTTTGCCAATAATATTGGTGTATGTATGGTGCTCAAAATTATGCACTCGCTTCCAAGACCCTGCATCACTTGCAATATCCCATTCGTAGGTTCGAGAGTTAATATTGGCATCGTTCATCCAGTCGTATTGTCCGTGTAAAACATTGTGACCGATTTCCATGTTGTCTAAAATTTTAGACAGCGATAACAGTATCACTCCCAATAGCCAAAATAGAGGGTGTAAAAAACCAAGCACCATGGTGATGCGGCCAAAAATTTCTGCCAACCTTTGAATGCGTATGATTTTACGGATATATTTGGCATCTTTCTCGCCAACTTGGCCTAAAGCCTCATCTCGAATGGCATCTAAATCTTTGGCCAGCTGGATGTATTGTTGTTCATTTAATTTTTTCATGTAGTTTGGTCCTATAAATTTTTCCTATAAATTAATTTTGACATCGCCAACAGGTAGGGAAACACACAGCTGTATTTGTTCGCTTGCTGTGTCAGAAAAGGCTTTGTTTAGAGTGTTGTATACCACTCCCTGGCTTTTTTCACAGATGCACTGGTGGCAAATACCCATGCGGCATCCGGTAGTGGGTTTTAAGCCGATTGATTCAGCAATTTCTAACAATGTTTGGGCTTTGTCAGGTGAGGTTGAAAAATTCTTGAGAGCTTGTGAGAACTGAACAATTCCTTTGGTTGCTATATCGAGCTTTTTGATAGGAGCTGGTCCAAAATATTCAAAGTGAATATCTTTAGAGTGTACATTGTTCTCCAAGAGCAGTTGTTCGGTTGTATTAATCATATTACTTGGGCCACAAATATAAATGTCGCGGTGATTAAAGTCGGCACAATATTGCTGTAAGTGATCCAGGCAAATCCGTCCAGAAATATTACTTTGTACAAAAGATATGCTTAAATTTTTGTTGTTTTCTTTTAGTGACTTGAATTCATCTGCAAACAAAAAATCAGCTTTGTTGCCGTAATAAAGTAATTGAATATTGTTAGATTGGTTGTTTTGTACTTGTTTATATTCCTGTTGCACAATCATGCTTCTAAAAGGCGTGATCCCACTTCCTCCTGCTATCAACAAAAGTGGCTTAGAAGTGTTGTTGATAACAAATTCACCTTTGGCAGCTGAAATGTTAACGAATTCACCCAATTTTAATGCCTTTGGTAACCACGGTGTTATGCGGCCTTGTGATTGTTTTTTAATGGTAAGTTCTATCAATCGTTGTTTTTGATACAAATGTGGAGGTGATGAGATGCTGAATATTCGTGAAATTCTAGCCCCTTCTTGTTGAAAGCTAATTTCAATATACTGTCCCGCCTTAAAACCTTTCCAGCGTTTACTGACTTTTAAGACCAAGCTAAAAACATCGGTGTTTTCCTCTCTAATTTTTATTACTTTGGCCCTATAACCCGTTGCACTCCAACCCGAAAGCAACCACTGTATCAGTGGTTCGAAAAAGCCCTTAAGACTTGAATTGTTGACCAAAGCCATTGACAGCCATCGGTATATTTTTTTTATCATGGGTTTTCCTAATATTCTATTAAATATGAGCGTACAAGTGTATATTAGAATATTAGAGTAAAATACCTAAATAAGCAATAAATCAATGATAAAGCACATTATAAAATATACGAACGTATATTTAACAGATTGCGAATAAGATGAATTGGTAGATTGAAATAAAAACTATTACTAGAAGACTGGTACAACAAATAATAAGTCTTGCCCTAATTAACATTCAATTGTACATATGTAGTTGTGTTTTGTGGGTTAGATATTAGACAGGTCTTATTGATTGTAGTATCTAGTCATGTTATGAGTAATGTTCGTCAGGACTGAAGTCCCGGTTCCGGAGGTATTGGAACCGCTGCTTTAGCTGCGTCAGATGCGAGGCTTTAGCATAGCTTAATATTAAAGACTAGTCCTTGTCTAAATAAGTCACTCTTGCACCAGTAGCGATTAAACGAAGTTGTTTGATGGCACGCAGTTCTAGTTGTTTTCTTTGTGCGGGTTTTGTAGCCAATGATTCTGCTCCAGTACTGAATATTATGGCAACCATTGCTTCGGCCTGAATATAAGCCACATCATTGTCATACCCAACTGACTGTATGTAGTCGGTTAATTCTACAATGAAGTACTGAATTTCTCGCGAGACCGCGGTGCGCAAAGCACGGGTTGTTCCTGAGCGTTCATGAAACAACAAACGCAATATATTGGCATTGGTTTCGGTATATTCCATAAATGTTTTTACCGAAGTTACTATAACACTGCCTTTCTTTTTAAACCTTTGTCGCGCCTTGCGCATTAATTGCCGCAAAGCCAATCCTGATTCGTCCACCAAAGTTAAACCAAGCTCCTCCATGTCCTTGAAGTGCCGATAAAATGAATTGGGAGCAATCCCTGCTTTTCGTGCTACCTCGCGCAAACTCAATGCAGCAAAGCTTGTATCATCGCTGAGTTCACTGATTGCAGCATCAATAATGGCTCTTCGAGTGACTTCTTTTTGCTGAGACCGGCTTTTAATTGGTTTGTCTGACATTACAATATTATTATGTTAATGAGTGAATTTTTGGTATATTACAGCAATAATCTAGCTAGGACACAATATTCAACATGAAAAAAGCAATATTTTTACTGCTAATACCAGCGATTATCAGTTTTAAGAGTCACGCACATGATCAAGAAACCATGGCAACTTATTTAGGAAACGAAGCAATAATGGTAGAAAATGCGGGCAGCAAAATTCTATTTGATCCTTTTTTCACAACAATTATAACCTCTATCAACTCGTACCAGAAGAAATACGCCAAGCACTTTTTAACAATCAAG
>CAZLZZ010000060.1:0-257 GCA_964564165.1 uncultured Alcanivoracaceae bacterium
AGTAGAAGTGGTCTCCTATCAAATCATCTTCATCAACATATGAATCTCCTGAGTCACGTTTGGGAACTGTATATAATTGGAATAAATCTTGTTTGGGGTTATCTGGGTCATTTTGTCTTTGATCTATATCAACGGTTGATAGCGTGTGATAACCCCATTCAACTGTGGTTTCCAGTGAACTGTTGTAGTACGGCTTTTCAACACGAATGAGCATATCGGGCATTTTTGCAGTCACTTTGTTAATAGCAAATGATGCC
>CAZLZZ010000060.1:267-18018 GCA_964564165.1 uncultured Alcanivoracaceae bacterium
GTCTTTTAGTTCATTTTTAAAACTTGTTTTATTTCCCGAATAATAAGTTTCTATGTAGTCATAAAAGATAGAGTTAACACCAAGATTATCATCAAAGAATTCATCTGCAAGAGATGGACATCCTTGCCACTCACAACCAAAACTACTAAATATATCATTGATACCATCATTGTTTAGATCACCTGAAATATTTCCATTGATACCACCAATAATGTCTGTTGCCTTTTTTACTACAACTAATTTAATTTGATTATCTTGGTTTAAAATTGATAAATCTATTTCAATATCAAATGTCAGGGCATCAAAACCATAGATGCTTTGATCAACAGATGCTAAATAGCCTAACTCAGGACTTCCACTGGCTGGTTTATATAACGTACCATCAATTGAAAGGTCATCAGGCAAATAATTTGCATCATCTGTAGCGCATAGAAAGAAAGGTTCAGGGGTTGCACCTTCGGTTTGTTCGTATGCTTCAACGACATTAGTAGAAGCAGGGATTGGTTCAGTTAATTCTACATTACAACCTATATCAGTATCGCAAGGAATGCCTCCAACGAAAAACCGACAAAAATTCCACTTGATTTGATCAGGGTTAGCAATAATTAGCTCGTTTTTACCATCCGCGTTACTGTCATGCACTCTAATTGAGTTTGATCTTCTTGGTTGGTTATGCCCAATGTTTGTTTGAGATGGATACCCATACTCGAATTTTGCTCCTATACCACTATAGAGGTAATAAGAATTAGTTGAAACTATTTTACTGGTAAATAGTTCAGTATTAAACACGTCTTGATTATAGAACATCCCACCTATATTTAGTTTCGCTGCCCATTTCAAATTATTATCTAAGATTGGTTCATTAATAACAACCAAGTCATCTAACCCATCATTATTTACATCTAGCCATTGGTGATATTCATATGAACCATTGATAATCGTTAACCCAGCTATGTCACCTATTGTTTTTGCTTCGTACAAGCCTGTTGAAGGATTTTTTATCTTATATATTATATGTGGACTCGCACCAAATGCTGGAACATTTTGAACCATTATTTCAGAAGTTCCATCTCCGTTAATGTCTTTAAATCCTTCGAATGTTTGATAAAGGATTTCGTCGGTGATTACTTGGAATAATAATATTGTATTGGTTTCTGAAAATTCTACCCCTGTTGTATTGTTGCTTTGTGATGCTGTGTTGGTGTATTGATAGAGTTCTTTACATTCAAAGCTTGGATTATCTGTGCATTGGACTTTGTCATGTTTCATGATAAACAAATCCAAATCACCATCAGCGTCTATATCATGAAACCTAAATAAAGGCGCAATTTCATAACCATAGAAATTTGTTGCAATTGGAAAAGTCAAACCTGTATCAACATATACAAAGTTATCAGAGATTGGTACAACCATACTAGGACCAGAGCTTGGCTCATTTTTCCAACGTGTCACCTGAAGTTCGTAATTTATCCCATCTGTTGATTTTTTGTATACTCCTTTATCCATTCTGCCATCTGTATCAAAATCATGGGTGTTTTCTGGGGTAAACCCGCCATACCAAGCTGATTTAAGTGAGCCATCCTTATTTTGGCTAATCATATAACTTCCCGAAGAATAATCACCTGTCACGCAATCAAAGATACGATAATTTAATGCAATTTCTCTAACGCCATCACCATTAAAGTCTCCTAATTGTGTCAAATTTCTAATGCCATTTTTAAAAACTCTATTATTAGTATAGTGGTTATCGCAATATTCTGGAGCGTCTAAATTAGGGGTTTCATTCGCCAAAACATCAAGCCCCAATCTTTCCAGATCCATTTTCGAGCCACTTGTTGTCCAATTGCTGTCTTCATCCTGAGACCAAGCATTATC
This sequence comes from uncultured Alcanivoracaceae bacterium, assembly GCA_964564165.1. Classification (GTDB taxonomy): domain Bacteria; phylum Pseudomonadota; class Gammaproteobacteria; order Xanthomonadales; family Marinicellaceae; genus NORP309. The sequence goes on from CAZLZZ010000060.1 coordinate 2,143, forward strand.
CAGCAGTGTTCTTGTGATGCTGTTTTTGGCTGTTTCTGTTACGGTATTTAATAACAATCTATTGGTTGCGATTGAATAGTTATAATTAAAATTATAAATACGGGCATTGGTTATATCACCATTTTTATTAGGATACCATGTCTCAATTGTATCAAGTTTTTGGGTGCTGTCTGTACGTTGGCCTGCTAGATAACTGACATTTTTATCAGTTCTTGGGGAATAATCCAATCTAATTTCACGGTTTTCACTACCTGAATACGTGATGGTGGTTAACAAAATTTCATTAGCACCATGAGCCTGAGAATTTTGGTTGTAATCATAGGTTATGACATTACCGAAGGTGTCTGATTCTGATGTTAAATGCCATGTGGTCTTTTGATTGGTCCCTGAGTTGGGGTTTTGTTGATAGACATTGGTGCGACCTGATTTAGTCTGAACGTGGTAGTCATTGCCAACTTTGGTTATTTTGGCAAAAGAATCCTGCTCCGTACGGAATTGTGCTCCTGATGTAAAATAACCACTTCCGAATATTAGCATTAACCTTTGCCCATCCATACATAGCCTATCAGTGTCATCATCCAACCTAACAGGGATGCTGTTACCATCCTGAGCGATGGTTTGTGGACATCTATAGATGCTCGATCCAACCGATAATGACCAGCCGACACCCATGGTACCGTTACCGCCTTTGGATGAATAATTAACCGATAAACTTGGAGTCATACCGTTGCGACCTGGTGGTACAACTAATGGTAAGTTGTATGTGGCAGAGCCGCCTGATACGCCGCCTGATCCTGGGATTGGACCAGCGCCTGGTTGGTTTGTTAACTCTCCAGCTATAGGAGTGATCTCGGCATCTTCAACTTCTGTTATTTCTGGCAATTGACATGCGCCATTTCCTGTACAGTACTTTATTTCCAAAACTTTAGACTGGGCTAACAAGACAAAGGCTTCTCCATCATTGGTTGCATAAGTTGGTTTTCTTAATTGGAATGAGTATTGTCCTGCTTGTGCAATATTGCATTGATAGTTTTCAACAACATATTGATTTGAGGGAATCGGATTAATGTCACATAATTGTGAAAGTTTAGTCGGAGTACCATTGCTTCCCAAAATAAAATATGGCTCTATATTGGGAAAATCATCATCGGTAAACCATGTGAAATCGATGGTGCATTCGCCAGTAATATTGGGGTCACAGGTACCTGAATTACTGTCATCACCAACTATGGTATAACTGATATCATGAAATGATGCCATTTTTGTTAGGCTTTCATTACTGTTGCTATTACAGGCGTTAATGCCTGAGCCACGCGATGTGATTTTTCTTGAATAGGTTGGCCCATCTGCATCAGAGTAGTTCAACTGGCCATCGAAACTTGTGCGAACAGTGAACCAATATGAACCTTGTTTATTTTTTCTGTCATTTTCGCCTTGGTTTAAACAACGACCTGCACTGGCTATATACCTTATACTACCACCTTGATATCCGCTAAAATCATGATTTAATGGCGTGCCAGCCAGTGGGTTAAAACCATTTAGTACTGCGCCAAAAGTTGCAGTTGGAGACTGCCCTGAATAATTATTATAATATCCGCCAGTCGGAGCAGCGCAATTCTCATCTAAGCATGATAAACCAACTAACCATATAGGTACGCCTTCATCATCGTATATGGCAAATGCTGAAAACTCTATATCGTTTTCTATCCATACCAACATGGATACATCTGCATTACCATCATTGCTATTTTGCCACAGACCTGAAAAATGATCTGCATCATTTGGGCCGCCATAGTTTGTGGGGGACCCTATGATATTTATAGCTAAATCCTCAATTTCTAAACTTAACGTACCATTGTTATTAACATACGGTGCTAAATCCTCCGCATCTGTGAAAAGAGTGAAAACACTGTCATCTGTATTGCTGATTTTTAAAGTGGCATTTTGATTATCATCACCTATGTATAATTGCAGTGTTCCAACATTGGTTTTAACTATGTTGCCAGCATTTTTTGTGGTGTATGAAATTTGTCCTTTAAAATAACCATTCTCACTTCCGTCATCTTGACCTTTTACTAATTGCGTCTCAAACCAAACTGGTGTCCATACGCCATTTATTTCTTTATAAGCAAACCAATAACCAATTAAATCATAGGTATTGCTATATAAACTATGATTTGTGTTGTTTTTAACATCATGTGCCCAGTAGAAATACCAACCAGTACCTCCTAAATCAGGATGCCACCATACGCCTGGTTTTAAATCACCAGGACCTCCAACTTCTTGTATAGTTGTTGTGCTTAGGTTTATGATGTCATTGCGACCTGCGCTGCCACCATGCAGGTTTATTGATTCTGGCAAAGAACAACCTAAACCATTGACACAGGCCTGTATTTCCCAAGTAGAAAATAATTTAACATCGGTACAGTCTATTTCGGTTGTCCAAGTATTTTTATTTTGAAATTTTACTTTATCCGCATAGCTCAGTGTAAACTCTCTCATGCCGCATGCAGAATAACCACTGGCTGCAGTTACATAATAATAGTCTGGTTTATAATTGGCTGGGGCATTCCAACTAATGGCAACCCTAGAGTTTTGTGCATTTGTTGGGTACCAACCAACACCTGTAGGAGGTGCCAATGTATCATTGCCATTAACATCAGTAATTGTAGCAATCTCATTGCGGCTCAAAGTAATATCAGGCAAGCTTAAATTACAGGTTTTTGTGGTTGAGCAATTGCTGGCTTGAACTTTAAAACCTCCAGAATATTCTGAACAAATATCGCCATTTACCCTGTCTCTGTGGCATGCACGTAAATCGAAATCATAACCTGAATAGGTTTGTCGTGATAGAATTAATGGCGAGTTAATATCGTCTATGAAATAGACTCTGCTGTATTTGTCCAGTTGATTACTGACTTCTTTATATAGGCTATCGGCATGAATCTTTGGCTGCCATTCATTGACTTCTATATAATCAACACAATCAGGGTCAAACCCACCGTTCATATCACATTCTTGGTTTAACTGACCTTCTAGATGCCATTCCAATTTGATTTGGGTATTGCCTACTGCTGTCACGTCTATCCATTGAGGTGTAGGTAAAATTCCCGGTGTAACTGGCAACCCTACATTTATTTCTGTTGCCGCGCCACATCCCAGTGTTGTATTACAAGCATAAACTTTATAACTGGTTCCTATCATTTCATCATAGAGAAATCCTTGAGATTGCCATTCAACAATATATGAGTTATTCTCAGTAACAGGGATAGTCGCAATCAGATAATTGCCAGATAACTGTGCAAAATCTGCCACGATTCTAAATTCTTCTGGGTAGCTACCATCTCCTACTAGACCAGGAAGACCTTCTGACTTATAATTAAATTTAAAAACAAATTCTCTTGTGGTTAAATTGTTCCATTGAAAATCTAAGTTATCAACCTTTGACAGCCCTTGTGCAAAAGTGCTGTCTTGGGCTTCATAACCACACTTCTGGTCAGAGCCCGTGCCAATACAAGCGCTAATTGTATATTTCACTGGTGCTAAGAAATGTGAAATATAGGGCAACTCAATGTCTAGTGGAACTTGCCTTGATGAAACAATATTACCATTGTTATCATAACCTTTGAGTTCATAACTGGTTACGCCCCATTGAGTATAATCATGTTCAGGATCTTTGGTCCAGGTGATAAAACGCCTTTGGGTGTTTATGTCTTCATAGACTTCGAGTGATTGGACGGGGTCTGCCATACAGGTGCTAGGATAAATACTATAAGTCGCTTCTTTGGTCATAGGACATGCAAGTGATTCTTTAAAAACATTGTTGACAGTCGTCGGGATTGAAAACCCTCTCATTGACAACCTCGGTAATGTTTCTAATAGATTTTTTTTATTATGCCAAGATTCGCATAACATTATATTAGATCCTTGAATACGAATTGATTCTGACAGCAAATTGGGATAATCATTATTAATATCTATCAACCCTTCTTTAATGATATTAATTTCGGATAAATCTGTATTTTCAATTAAATTCAATTTTTGAATTGGTCTAGAACCTTTTAGTTCTTTCAGGTTGGTATTGTAAAAAGTTAATCCACACAAGCCTGAGAAACTGTCAATAGACACTTTTCCATTTGCTATACTATCCCCTATTGAACCTGTGTTTTCATTAAGCTTGGTTGTTTCAGAAACAGACAAATAACGCAAACCAATTATTGCTCCGCAATCTTCAATTGTAATTACTGAATCTCCTGATATCGCCAAAGAATCTACATCTATTCCGCTGTTCACAATGTCTTGGCATACAGTTGGTGTGTTAGCACCTTTAACGTCTAACACTAAGAGGTTTATAGGCAACAATTCGAATCCACTGGTAATAGCGTTTCCATTAAGGCTTAAAGTCTCCAAATCAACATTAGTACTCAAATCAGGAACAGTAGTTAAACCCATATCAGCTAAATAAAGATTTTTAAGTTCAGCAAATAATGAGAAGTCAGGTAAATTTAGGTTTGGGTTATTGGATAAGATCAGATATTCAAGGTAATTAAGATTTTTTAGACTTGATATTTCAGTAATCGCTGGATTGTTGCTGATGTCTATTGAGCGAATATTGGGTAACTTCACCATTTGGGTGATGTCTGAGTTTTGTAAATTCGTACTTGAACAGTTTATCGGGGTGATGATGTCTAGCAATAAGGTGGAATCGGTATGGCCGTTGGTATTTAAACAGGTTTTAATGGCGCCTGATAGTTGCCCTACTGTGGTGGCTTTTTTTTCGGTGAAAAAGCTAAGTGGTGATGTATAGCCGCTGCTTTGTTTGCCATCAGCACTTTTGCTTGTTGATGTGGATATTGATGTTGATGTAGATTTATTGCTATTGGTTGTGGGTTGGTATATGGCTTGAACTTGTACTTGATAACTGCCTGTACTGCGGTCTTTAAAGCGGATGCGTTGTTTCTTTTTGAGTTTGCCATTTCTTTTGTATTTGGGCAGCACTTCTAGCAGTTCGTAGTTGGCATCGTCTTTGGAGATGTAGACGTTGTAATGGGAGAGTTCATAATCGCTTCTGATTGATCTGGGTAGTTTTACTGGTTTTTTCCATTTAATTTTTAGTACGCTTGGGTATTTTCCATTGGGGCGCAGTTTAGCTTTGACTTTGAGGTTGCGGGGTTGTTTAAATCGCGGGTCGGTATCTGTTTCATCGGCAATACAGTTGCTACAACTGCTTGATTCTAGCAATTCTCCATCTGTATTGGGCAAGGGTTGCATCAACAACCATTGGGTAATGGCCTCCTCAACTATAATCGAGTCATAGTAACCTAAGTCTGTAATGACTGTTTGAACTATTTCATCGTAGACTGTTTGCGGCATGTTTTCTGGTATGCTTGCTTGTGAGTCTATTCCTACAATTAGTATTATGAGTAAAGCTATTGTTTTCATTGTCAAGTCCCTTACCAAGTCATTTGGCAGTTTTAATGTTTAAGTTATATCTTCAATATTACAGGCGCATTGTTACACCTAAATACAAGTATTAGTGATTAAAATTGACACGTGTTTGGAAAAGGTTAAGCGCGCTTAAGGCGGGCTGGGATTTAGCAATTTGTGTCTGTTTTAAATCAATTTTAAATCTAAATTTTAAATCTAATCATTTCTAATAATTGAATTTGATATTAATCTTGGGGAGATTACAAACTGATTTTTTAATGTGTGTTATTAAGTTCACATGATCTAGTTTGTTCTTTTTGATTGTAGTCAAATATCAGTCAAGTTTTAGTCAAGTTTTCTAGTAAAAGTAAGTCCGTTTTATTTCAACAGAAATCATATATTACTTTTTTAGAAACTTTATGCAAGCATTTTGTGAGAATTAGTTTACAATTTTTTACATTTGGGGTTTTGGAGTATGAGAGCAAAGGGGTCTATACGATTGGCACTTAATTAAGAAGGGTTCAAAAACTTAAGACATTAAAATATAACGTAAATATTTAAGGCAGTCAGCTCTTCGCCGCTTTTATGAGTATAAAAACAATTGATGTTTTTGTAACGCCTTGAAGTTATGATTAAATCACAATAGTCAACTATATTAACAAACACCACCAAATTTTTAAGTTTTAACTGCCCTCTTCTGCCTAAAAAATTCTTTTAGTAAATTCGCACATTCTATTTCTAATATCCCACCTTGGATTGCTACAGAGTGGTTGTGATAGGGCTTTGCAAAACAATTGTCTTGGGTGCCTGCCATGCCAGTTTTTGGATCATAGGCGCCGAATATGATCTTGTTGACGCGAGCGTGAATAATGGCGCCGACACACATCATGCAGGGTTCTAGTGTGATGTAAAGTTGACTATTGATGATGCGGTAGTTGTCAATGGCTTGTCCGGCATTGCGGATAGCTTGGATTTCTGCGTGGGCAGTGGCATCATTGTTGCTGATAACCTGGTTGCGGCCTTTGCCTATGATTTGATTGTCTTTGACTAAGATTGCACCAACGGGCACCTCGCCTTGAGATCTTGCTTGTTCTGCCTCTTTTATGGCTTTTTTCATCCAATATTCATAATCTTCATAATGCTCAGAATGTGCATCGCCACAGACTTCTTCTTGATTAAGCACGGTTAGCTCTCCACTGTTTGCCTGCCATGATTAAAAACAGCAAGGGGATAAGCAACAAAAAAACCACACTTAAAAATACCATTTGCGCGTTGCTTAAATACAATTGGGTGTGCTGGCTAATGTGTACAGAGATATTAACCCGATTGTCGTGGTACAGCAGCCAATCAATGATGCGCAAGGCGAAACTTTTATTGGCTGCAACATTTAGATACTGGTTGCTGATAAAATCGCTGTCGCCAGTAATAACGATTCGGCTATTGGGCAATTGTTTATTTAGGGCAAGTACTGTTTGGTTTTGAGCTTTTATCAATACTTGGTAGCCTGTTGCTATGATTTCACGGCTTTGTGCCCAATAAATGGGTTGATTAAAGTTTTCTGTGATGGTGTTGTCAGGGAACTGGTTGATGGTTGCTGTGAATTCTCCGGGTTTAATTTCAGATTTATCGCCCAACATTACATCCATAGTTAGTTCCAATTGCGATTGTGCTACGCTACCAATATCGCTTAACCACCAAAGGCTGATACCTTGCTGCGATTGTTGTTGTATCCAGTTAACCATTTCACTTTCAAGTGTTTGTTGCGGGTTAGGCAAAATGATTAACTTAACATTGTTTGGCAATACTAAGCTGACATTCAGCGGCATTCTCGCCACATGGTAGCCTTGTTTTTTTAGGGTAAATAATAATTTTGATAATCCCGTTGTAGATTCATCATCTATGCTTAACATGCCATAGCTTTCGGCAAACACGATCCACTCGGCCTTGTCCGTATTGTTCTGTAATCGTAAAATCGCATTTATAACCGCTGATTCGGACAATTCAGTGATATTTACCTTGCCTAATTTACTGTTGTCTTGGTAGGTCAAGACTATTTCACCTTGCATGGTGATGGCATGGGTTTTAACTTGATCAGGTTGTAGTGTGGGATCGATGAACTCAATGTTTATCTTTGGATTAACCTGTTTAATGGGTGTGAAAAATTGATGAATTTTCTTTCCCACAGCTGAGTCTTTGCGGGTAAATACCAAAAACTTGACGGCATTTTCGTCGATTAAATTTTGCAAAACATGGATGGATTGTGCGTTCAAAGCTTTGGATTTATCGATGTTTAAAGAAAATTTTGCGCTGTTTTTTTCCAAATATATCAAGCACAATGTAAAAATCGCAAAAACCATCAGCAATAACAGGTATTGTTTAGTAACCACTTTCATCATAACTGGTGCCTCACAACTGATGTCTCTTGTGCAACAAACGAACAGTCACTGCCCAAAGACTGATAGCAGCTCCAGTTACAAAATAATACACCGAAACAAAAGGCACCGTGTCAGCAGTAAAGCGACTAAATTGGTAAAATGGTGAAAACACTTGTATCCAGTTTTTCCCCCACGCTGCATCCAAGTTCGATTGCGATATTAACCAAAGCAACATAAACACTGCCAAACACAACAGAATAGCAAAACCACTGTTGTCCACCAAACTTGATAACCACATGCCCAATGCCAGCATCCAAATAAGCATCAATAACAATCCCAACATGGCGATGACCACAATAAGTATCGGCAATCCAGGCAATTGAGCCATTACAAGCAACGACAATATTGCCAATAAATTAGGCAGCATAAAAATAATACAGACCAACAGTAATGCGGCATATTTTTGTAACACGATTTGCCAATCAGACAGTTGGGTAGCAACTATCAGAGACCACGATTGGTTTTGTGACAATCGTGCAAAGCTTAAACCTGCAACAATGGCAACAACCAGCATTAACAGCTTGGATTGTGCGAACAACAAAGGAAAAATAACACCCTCTACAATGGTCGGGGCATCACTCATGCCCGCAAACTTTGCTTGTAAAGTACTAAAAAGTTCAATGGACAATAAAAATGACCAAGCACTGATAAATGCCATCACTGCCCATATCAACCAAATGAAGGGTGAGCGCAAATAGTACTTTAATTCCGCTTGAAAAAGGTTCATACATTCACCTGCGTGTGTTGCAGGTACAATTGTTCTAAATCGACCGATGTTAATTCTGAAATATTGTCCAACAATTGCCCATTTTGCATGATTAACACCCGATCACTAATGGTTTGTGCTTCTGCCAAATAATGGGTGGACATAATGATTAAACTGTCTTTTTTTAATTGCTGGATGATGTTTCTAAACTCGATTATTAGATGCGGATCCAAACCATTTAATGGCTCGTCCATAATTAGCAACAGGGGTTTGTTGATAATCGCTTGGGCAAGATTTAAGCGTTGCCTATAACCCAAAGACAAATGGTTGGTTCGTTTGTGTAGAACTTTTTGCAATTGACACATTTCAAGTACACGTTGAATGGCTTCTTGGGTATTCTTTATTTGTTTTGTATTGGCAATCAATTGCAATTGTTCCAACACCGACAACTCAGCCAATACCAATGGAGTTTCTGGCATAAAACCGACATTTGACAGGTATCGCAGGCGATTTGTTTGTGCATTTATTCCATTGCACTCAACGGACCCGGTTTGACAAAACAATTGTGCTGCGATTGCTTTTAGTAAAGTGGATTTTCCTGCACCATTGGGACCCAATAAAGTAACTGTTTGTGCGCCCAATATATTGAGCTGAATATCATCCAGAATCTTATGATTCCGAATCTTCTTACTCTGAATCCTATAATCCTTAAGAGCAAAACTCAATGATTTCAATATTAAATGTATCTTTGCCATTTCATCGCTTTAATGAATGAATAAAATCGGCAACATCTTTTGAAATATCTGTATTGTCCAAAGCACAATCGATGGTGGCTTGAATATAGCCCAATTTGTGTCCACAGTCATAGCGTTTGCCTTTCAATGTTGCGGCATACAAATTCTTGGGTTTGTCCAATAATTTTGCCAAGGCATCGGTGAGTTGGATTTCTCCACCTTTGTCACTTTGGGTTTTTTCTAATAATTCAAATATCTCTGGTGATAACACATATCGCCCTATTACACCGAGATTACTGGGGGCATCTTTTAAATCAGGTTTCTCGACAATGGTTTTTATGCTATTAACATCCGAGCCATTCGAGTTGATGCCCACTATTCCATATTGTGAAACCCGTTCATCGGGTACTTCTTCCACCGAAATAACGCTGGCTTTTTTCTGTATGGCAGCATCGATTAATTGTTGAGTGGGGTTATTGGCACTGTTATTAACATTAGGCTTTACAAAATCATCTGCCAAAATCACCGAAAAATATTCATCGCCCACAATATCTTTGGCTTGAAGAACGGCATGACCCAGTCCCAAAGGTTCGCCTTGGGGCACAAAGACACGGGTAATTTCATTGGGAATGGTGTGTAATTTATCCAGTAAATCTTGTTTGCCTTCTTTAAAAAACTTCTCTCTCAACAAGGGCTTTGGATCAAAATGATCGCTAATGGCATGTTTGCTGGCACTGGTAATAAAGATCAAAGTAGTGATGCCTGCTGCGATGGCTTCTTCCACCGCATATTGAATCAAGGGCTTGTCTATAATCGGCAACATTTCTTTAGGTATAGATTTGGTTGCCGGCAAAAAACGGGTTCCCATTCCTCCCACGGGAAAGACGGCTTTGGTTATTTTTTTCATGGTTGTTTTTATCTCTGCTATTTTTTATTCTCTACAGAATTTTTATTCTCAACCAAGGTTAAATTGGCTTGATGAACAAACTCAGGAACCAACTTTTTTATGCTTTGAGTTAATTCATGCTCTTTAAAATTAATCGCTTGATTTATCGCTAAGTTAAGTTGTTTCTCGTATTTATCAGACTGTCTTATCTCTGAAGAAATATGGTATATTTTATCATGGCTGGTGTGTTTAAGCTGCTCAACATCATAATACAATTGCTCATGCAGTTTTTCGCCGGCACGCAAACCAGAGATAACAACATCAATGTCCACATTGGGTATTTTCCCAGACAAGCTGATCATTCTGTTCGCCAAGCTTAAAATACTGATTGGTTGCCCCATATCCAAGACATGAATATCTCCATCTGAACCCAGCACCATGGATTGTACAATCAACTGACAAGCCTCAGTAATGGTCATAAAATATCGAGTCATTTCCTTGTGAGTAACAGTAACTGGACCACCTTTGGCGATTTGTTCCTTAAATAATGGCACAACACTGCCAGCAGAACCCAATACATTGCCAAAGCGCACAATGATATAATCTGTATCAGAAAGCTGGTTGACGATTTGACAATAATTCTCTGCGATACGTTTGGTTGCACCCATAATGCTGTACGGATTTACCGCTTTGTCGGTAGAAACCAGGACCATTTTTTCTATTTTAAATTGATTGCAAATATCAACGATATTTTTTGTTCCTACCACATTGTTAATAAAACCCTCACAAGGCATTTTTTCTAACAATGGAACGTGTTTATAAGCAGCGGCGTGAAACACTATGTCGGGTTTTACTTTTGAAAAAACCTGAAACAAATGCGCTTTGTCAGCAACATTAACCAATAAGCTTTTGACAATTAAATCGTTGTTTTTTTCGTTTAGTTCACGGTCAATTTGGTACAAATTGTGTTCAGAATGATCAATTATACACAGGCTTTGCAAATCTAACTTTGCCAGTTGTCTGGCTAATTCAGAGCCAATTGAACCTCCTCCACCAGTAATAAGAATAGATTTACCTTGAACTCTTTTTGCCACATTTGACCAGTCAATGGATACTTTTTCTCTGCCCAATAAATCATCAATGGTAACGGGCAGTAGTTTTGAAATCTCGAAACCTTGTTCGGTAATTTTATCCAAATTCGGTAAAATCAATAACTTACACTGACTGGACATACTGCTATCCACAATCAGTTTCATTTGCTGCGTGCTGGGGTTTTCTTGTGCGATAACAATAACCTGGACACTGTATTTCTGAGTGGTTTTTTCGATATCTTTAATTTTCCCAAGTACTTTTACGCCACGTAAGTCAGACCCTTTGAACTTATTATTGTCATCAACAATACCGATCACATGATACAAACCTGAGGCTTGTGCATGGCGGAGAAACATGTCGGCGATTCGCCCCGCACCTACTAGCAAGACTGTCTTCTTGTCTTGAATCAGTTTTAAATTTGAATCTTTAAATACCCGATATGCCAAACGGGGGCCGCCCCATAAGACCATCAAGATAACGGGATACAACAACAATACTGCTCTGGATACACCAGTGCCCCTAAAAATTAGAAACAAAACAAATCCGATAACAATAGTTCCCAAAATTGCAGATTTGGCAATGTTGATTAAATCAGGAATACTGGCAAAACGCCATATCCCACGATAGAGGTTAAAGTAGTATGCAATAGTACCTTGAATGAAAAGAACCAAGGCAAACTCTGTGTTAAACCAATTAAGTGGCGGCGCATCAACCCAAATACTGTAACGAATGGTATAGCTAAGCATCCATGCCAACCACGTCATAAAGAGATCATGTAGAATTACCGCTGTTCTTGGATGAATTATTTTCATGAAGCTATTTTAACGGTGAAATTGTTTGAATTTTGTTTTATTTTGAAAATAAAACCACAAAAATGCCAAAATAAAGGTTTCAATGCTCAATACAGAGAGTTGAATCAATAATCCAACTTGTTTAAAGTGTAAAAACAAAGTCAGAAGCACCAGAACCAAAGTCACAAACGCGTAATACAAAGTTACCGACACATGTGATTTGCCATTGCGAATCAACAATTGAAATAAGTGCAAGCTATGAGCTTGGGTGATTGCTTGTTTAAAACAAAGTCTAGCAAGTAAAGTTAAGGTGGCATCGACAATAAAAACCAAATGGAATGAAATCACCAAAATCTCACCAAAAACATGATTAGAGATGCCATACAAGGCGAATACTCCCAACAAAAAAGCCACACTAAGGCTTCCAGAATCCCCCATAAACATTTTGGCTTTAGGAAAATTAAACCATAAAAAAGCAAGCAAACACATCACTAATAATGGGATATTAAGCACCATTAAAAAGGCTTCATCCGATAGCAACACATAAGCAGCCCAATATCCGGATGCAGTAATTAACGCATGGCCGACTGCCATACCATCAGCTCCATCCATAAAGTTATACAGATTTAACCACCAAACCAATCCAACAATATAAATGACCCATACTAAAAAATGTATTTCTTGTGCTTGGAAAACTGAATAGATATAGCCAACAGAAACCAACAACACAACCACTAACCGCAACTTGGCAGAAATGGGCTTAAAGTCATCGTACCCACCTAGTAACAACAACACGACAATCAAAAACACTGCTATCTGGTTATTAAAACCTTGGTCAAATGGATTAAACATGAGCAGAATAACTGGCAGCATAAAAACCAAACCAGCAGCAGTTGGAACCGTTTTATTGTGTAATTTTCGGGTTTCATCAGGGTGATCAAACCAATGAAATTTATGGCACAACTTTAGATAAATATACAGTATTGCTGTTGTTATAAAAAACACAATTATTGGATAAATCAAGTCACCACCAAACATGGAATTACTCGGTTTCTAAACCGTAAATGGGCTTAACTGAACCCCAAGATTTGCAACTGGGACATTGCCAGTGTAATTTTTTTGCTCCAAACCCACACTTTCTACAGCGGTGATTGGGCTTTTTATCCAGTAATTTATTCACCAGTTGTTCTAGTACTTCAAATTTAGTGACATCACCCGTATTTTTGATGTTTTTCTGTAAGTTGAGTTTCAACAATAGGTCTAGACCTCTAACCGATGGCTTACTTACCAATTGCTCTTCCACAAATTGTTCTGCTTTAGCGATGCTTTCATCATTCTTGTAAATTTCAGCCAAAACCAATACTGGAGAAATGCCTTGATAGGTTTGAATAAATTCCAATAAGAATGCTTTAAATTGGGTACATTTTTTTAACTGAGCATAACAAACTGACATGTCATGCAAATATTCCGAAGCAAACACATCATCAAATTCAATCGCCTGATGATAGGCGTCGATGGCTTTTTTCCATTTTTTGGCTTTTTGAAATTCCCGCGCCTGAATTAATTTTGCTCTAACACATTTTGGGTTAATAGACAAAGCAGACAATAAGTAACTTTGGGCTTTTTTATGGTCATTAGTAAGCAAATGCTTTTCGGCCAATTCGCAATTAAAGTGAGCAATATTATTGGCCATTTTGCGGCCAGAAACCACTTCATATCTGGATGCAGCCTTAATCGCCTCTGCCCAATCTTGTTCTTGCTGATAGATTTCGCAAAGTGAAAACAAGGCCTCAGGTGTGTAAGCTTCAATCTCAACCAACTCAGTAAACAGTATTTCCGCCCTATCCAACAAGCCTGCACTCATGTAATCTTTTCCCATCGCCAATAAAGCTTTGGTTCGATAGTCTTCTGTCAAGTTCGGTTGCGAAATTAAGGATTGATGTAATTTAATGGCTTTGTCTACCTCGCCTTTTCTGCGGTACAAATTGCCCAGAGCCAATTGTGGTTCAAAAGTTTCCGAAGATGTTTTCGCCAATTGAATAAATACATCAATGGCGCGTTCTGAATCATCATTGAGTAAATAGTTCAAACCTTTGAAATAACTGTGATTCAATTTTTCTAAACGCTTTAGGTTTTTCCTTTCAATCTTGAACTTATTCAGATTGATACCAATCATTACACCAACTAGGGCCGCCAGAATTGCACCAACTAGTTCAATCATTGCTCAGTTCTATGCGTTTTTCTTCTAACAGTTGTTTGTTCTTTCTAGACAACTTTCTAGACAACTTTCTTATTTGGGATTTTAGCGGCATATGAAAACTAAATAAAGCCATTAGCAACCCTATTAACAGTCCCATAAACAAAGTCAAAATCAATGCAAACCCCAATGAAATATCAAATGTCATAAAATATAAATCTACAACGACTTTTTCAGTATTCAAACCACTGATTGTAATAGAAATTACAATAACAACCAATGCAACAATAAATACAGTCAATCTTTTTAACAACAACATAAAATTTTAACCTCTGAACAATCTTTACACTATACCCTGAATTCTCTAGAAAACACGATATAGAAAACACGATTATAGCACAATCCCTTAGCACGTCTAGCAAATCTAAAAAATGCCTAACCACCAATGAACCCAACTCTAAAATTAATTATTGATTCGCAGCCACCAAATTATTGATGCTTCTTACAGCGACCATAACAGTTGCATAGTCTACACTCTTTTCGCTGCGCATTTGTTGTAACATATTTCGCACAGATTTCACGGTCTGTTTGTTTTCTGCCATCCACTGGTTGAGTGTATCATCTGAGCTTTGCACACCATATTTATTGATTACGGTTCGTGTCAACAAGTTGTGGTGCTCGAATAATTCATCGCGCAAAACTCCTCTAGCATGAGCATGCCAAGGGCCTATCACAACCAAATTTTCAATCATATCCCGCAACCACAACAGATTAAGCTTTTCACCCAAAGCAAAAAACATTTTGGATGCTTTAGTAACGGTAGTTTTGCTTTTGAAGGCAATTTCAACCACATCTAAAGCGGCATAGGAAAACTCTGAACAGGCTATTTTGTTAGCCAATTCTTTGGGATAGTTATTCTTCAACAATAGAGATTCTTTACTTTTTAATGCTTTAACGTCTTTTTGTGGCAATACAGTAAGAAGATTTTTGGTGTATTGTGCTATATCTTTCTTTAAATCATTGATAACAGTAGAAATATCAAAACTGTGACCAAATTTGTTTAAAATCCATCTGACCGATTGTCGAATTTGATTCCATACAATTAGAGCCCCTTCTATTTGATGTATGGGTTTAATTGTAAAATCCAGCCCTTCTATCGATTTCCAAATTTCCTCTGCGTCAAACAATTCTACAGAAACAACATAGGCTTTTGCTATCGCTCCTACATTGGCTCCAGTATCTTCAAATGTACGCTGCATAAAGGTTGCGCCCATTCTGTCAATAATTTGACTGGTTAGGAGGGTTGCAATGATTTCTTTGTGAAGACGGTGACCCGATAAGTATTTAACATCGGTCTTTTGTAATTTCTTGGGAAAGTATTCTCTTAAAAGGGTTGCAAACCATTTGTCGCCCAAAACATCAGACATTAGCAAGTCTTCAAATAGTGCTAATTTCGAATAACTCAACAACACACACAATTCTGGGCGTGACAAACCTTTGCCTTCGGCTTGTCTTTGTTTAAGTTGTTGGCGTGTTGGCAAGAATTCAATTTCCCTATCTAGCAATCCGCGTTTTTCAAGTACACCAATAAGATGGGCTTTAGCTCCT
>CAZLZZ010000061.1:0-17752 GCA_964564165.1 uncultured Alcanivoracaceae bacterium
AAAGACAATAGATTCCCGCCTTCGCGGGAATGACGACGGTGGGTGAGCAGTTACATATAACTAACTAATAAAAAGGAAAAATATGAAAAACTCACTGAGTCTGACACTGCTATTTTTAATCTCTACATCCCTTTTTGCTTCTGAGTGGAAGCTTGGAGTAGGGATTTATTATGCTGATATTTCTGGTTTTAATGCCTTTGAAGCTAGCGAAAACACCAATAAGCAACAAACCAAAAACTTGACGGTTCCGTTTATATTCGCAGCAAAGCCTATTGGCGACAAAGTGAATTTGAATTTCAGATTCAGTTATTATGATGAGATAGTGACCAATGGCAGCTCTTCTGATGGCAATATATTTAATGATCCTAATTTAATTTCTCCTTCTGTGCTGACTCCTTATCGGTTTTTTGAAAGCATTAAAGAAAGCAGTGTTTCTATAAATTATGTCTTTATAAATAATGACAAATGGAAAATTGAAGCAGGTCCTAGCTTGTCATTTGCTAGGGTTAATTCTGATATGTTTGGCATAGATTTTACCGATAATAGTGGCTCAAATATTGTAACAGGACAATTGGGTAGAAAATTTGCTACATTTACAGACAATAGTTTTAGTTTAGGGGCTGAAGCTAAAGCCTCTTTTAAGCTGACAAATAAATTCAGTTTCAACCTAACCTATAGATACACTAGCCCATCAGAGAAAAACATTCATTTGTTGGGAGCATCTATCGCTTATAGGCTATAAAGAGCTATTCTCGTCATTCCCGCGTAGGCGGGAATCCAAAGCTTCATTGTCTTGGGTAAAATTAATCACCACAACCTTTATCAATGGACGGAATCTTATCAGCAATGATTTTAGCTTTTTGCAAACAATCATGGATCTTACCATTGTAATAATAACCATCAGCAACAAACATAATCTTCGCCTTAACTTTACCAAATCTATCCACCACACCTTCAAAACCAAAATCAGGCGAAGTAGAAGTCCAAACGGCTCCCAGTGATGTTGTGGCCAACATGGCAATAATGGTCTCGGGAATATTGGGAAGAAATCCAGCAACGACATCGCCTTTTTGTATGTTTTGTTGTTTCAGAAATAATTGTAACTTGGCAACTTCGCAATAGAGTTCATTGTACGTTATTGAAGTTTGCTTACCTTTTTCGTTCTCAAACATTATGGCAGTTCTGTCACTGCGGTGTTTTAAGATATTTTGTGCATAATTGAGTTTTCCACCAATAAACCATTCGGTATCAATTTTGTGTTTTCCCAACTCAACAACTTCTGAAGCATCTTGTAAAAAGTCAACATCGCAAAACTCTACAATGGCTTGCCAAAAGTTGCTTGCATCATTAATAGAAAAACTGTGTAATTGCTGATAGTCTTCAGTGTTGCTGGAAAACTCATGATTGATATAAGTTTAAAATTTTGAAATTTTGAAATATTTAAATTTTCAATTGCTGATGTGTTTGGCTTCCAAATTGGCATATTCAAGTTAGCTGGATTAGATTCTTAAAGCTATTATTTTACCGACTATTGGACAAAAATCTAAATCATTTCACAGTTTTGCACTTATCAAAATTTTTCTGCTTATAATTTGTCAACTTTCTTGTATAATCAGCGACCTTATGAAATATAATTTTTTGAAATTTACTTTAGATACAGACACAAAAGAGTTGTATGCTGATAATCAACCCATTGAAATGACGAAAGGGCATTATGAGTTATTGCTTTTTCTATTGAAAAACCCAGGTAAAATGTTCGCTAAAAGTGACATTATTGAAAAAGTCTGGCAGGGTAGACATGTTACAGAGAACTCTATAGACCAAATAATTTCAAAGTTACGTAAAGTTTTAAATAATATTCAACAAGATGTATATATTAAAACGGTTTATGGAAAAGGTTTGATGTTTGTGCCTGAGGTTAGGATTTCTGCAAGTTCAGTTGAAGTGCAAAATCCAAAAGCATTCCCTTTGAAAAAAGTATTGGGATTAATGGTGTTAACTTCTATCGTTGTATTGTTGTTTTTTTTGACAAACAACAAACAAACTGAAATAACAAAACAGAACAAATCATTACTGCTGATAATGTCAGCAGATGTTAACAATGAAAATAATGATAATGCTTGGCTCAACCAAGCATCTGGAAATTTTATTGAACAAATGTTTGGCATAGCCAACATAGCACAATTAAAAAAAATAAAAAACAAGCCTGAGCATTTAAACAGACAGCAGTACATAAACAATCAATGGGAAATATCTCCTGAATTAAAAGTTGTGACCAGTCATTTGGTATTTGAAAACAATATCTACAAAGTAGAATTGAATATTACCAATCGGTTACAACATCAAATTAGTCAATCTTTTTCTCATCAAAATTTAAGTACAGTCATGACCATGGCGAGTCAATGGCTGGTAGAACAAGTTAATCAATCTACTAAGAATACTAAGATTAATTCCCTAATCCCCAAAAATTCTTATGCGGTTGAGTTGTATATGCATGGTCTTTCTAGTTTGCACAAAGGTGAAATTGAGAAAGCCAATAATTATTTTCAATTGTGTTTGTCAGAATCTCCTGATTTTTATTTGGCACGATTGCAACTGGCGAAAGTTAAAAGTGCCCAAGGTAAACCACAGGAAAGTTTGGCCATTTTAGAGACATTATCTCAAAGCCCAGTTTTTGAACAGTTACAAATTCAGATAGAAACCATGCGTGGTGATATTTACGACACCCAAGGAAAGTACATTTTGGCGCGTGACTTGTATGTTTCGGTACTGGCTAAGTACAAAGATACAAACAGTATGCAACTTGATGAAATTCGCTTCAATCTGAGCCAAACCTATGCGGCTTTGGCAGAATATGAAAGCGCACTAAATGAGCTGAATAATTTAGAGAAAAATATAGACCCTTCGCAAAATCTTGAATTATTGGCACATGTTTTACAAAAAAAGGCTAGCATATTGCAACACATGGGTCACGTTACACAAGCCCAAAAAGCAGCCAAAAAATCTTTAGGAATTTTCAATCAATTAGAAGATTTATTGGGTGAAGCAAAACTGTATATCACCTTAGCAAGAATTTCCACCCACCAAGGTGATTACAACAAATCAATTGATTCTCTCGAACAAGCATTAATCATTAACCGTTCGCTAGATTACAAATTGGGTGTTGGTGCCACTTTGAATGAATTAATTTATGTTTTAATGGTGAAAGGTGATTTTGATAAGGCATGGCAAGCCAATATTGAGATGAAAGAAATTGCTTTAGAGATTGATTACACTGCCATGTTACAAATTTCAATTCAATATTTTGAAGACATATCACGTTCACAAAAGAAATTTAAAGCAGCTGAAATTTATTTACAAGAACATTTACAATTGGCCCAAGCATCTAACAATAAAAGGTCGTTGTTGAAGAATAAATTATTGGCGATTCATTTGTATCTTGATCAAGAAAAACTGGATGACATTCTAAGTCTGATAGCCGATGTTCAAACTTATATTGATGAAACCAAAGAAATCAGATTACAACCTCGCATCAATTTACACTTGGCCCGCTATTATTTTCTTAAAAATGAAAATGATAAAGCCATAGGCTTATTAATGCCCTCCAAAGAATTAGCTAAATCTACCGAAGACGGTGAAACCATTGTCGAAATTAATAATTTATTGGCCGAATATTATATTGATTCAAACAATGCCCAAAAAGCATTGAGCATACTCGAAGATTCAGTAGAATACAAACCACTGCCTTATCCCTATTTGTTACTAAAATCTAAAGCCAATAAACTATTGGGAAATAAGTTAAAAGCCTTAGATTTAGCCAATGAATGTAAAAATACTTCCAACCAATGGTGGTCGATTGATGATAATGTTTATCTTGATAAACTCAAACAATCAAGCAACCACATACAAGGTTGAAGGATATCTATTGGTACTATGATTTGAAATGTTAATATACTAACAGCATCATTGAAGTTCGCCATTTATTACCGTTACTAAGTTTTACTCCCGTACATAAAAGCCCTGAACCACCAAACGCTTTACAATTTGCTCCTATATTTTGGGCAACTGAGGAACTTGGTCTCGTAACAGCACTCACTTGCCAATACCGTTGCGATATGTTAGTTGGAAAGGAGACGATGCATTGCCCAACGTCAAAACCAGGAGCAATTGTAACTGGTAAATCGTTAATATTATTAGCATATCTAACAATAGTTGCAGTAGGAACATCATGTGAGCAATAAAATGTTACCATGTATTTCATTATGCCATTGTTGTTGCCGTTTTGTTTGACATCACCATGTACATATAGCCCTCCCTGAGGAGGTGATGAATTGTTAGTCCCAACGCTCATACCGCCATTGTTTTTAATCACAAATTTGGTTGAACTACCGATCTGTACACGAAACGGGTCATCAGACCCAGTAGCAGATATGTGTAAAGTTGCATTCGGACTACCTGTTCCTACTCCAACTTTACCTGTGGTATAAGTAATTTGACTTCCTATGATAGTCCAAGGTGACGAAGTAACAGTTTCACCAACCCAATTGCTTCCATCAAATTGTAAAACATCTCCATTTGATGCGCCATTGGCAGCTAAGAATTCTGCTTGCACAGCATACGGAACAGCAGATAATCTTTGTCGAGGTGCTAAAGCAATATGCGACCCTGGATTAGAAGATTCTTTAACCAATAATTGCAACCAATACTCGGTGCCATTATAAACCACATCCCCAAAATCAACTTCAGCAATAGTAAACAAACCATTGGTGACTTGCACATTGGGAAATTGTTTAAAAGTTACCGCTGTTGGTCCTGCAACCTCGGTTAACATTAACGCTATTTGAATACTGTATTCGCCATTAGCGGGAGCGCCGCTGTCTATCAGTTCACCTTGGTAACTAAATCCACTGCCGATAACGCCTACAGCATAGGTGTTGGTGGTAAAAGCCACAATAAATATTGCTATAATTATAATTGTATTTTTCATATTTTCCCCTATTCGAATCCGTTGTTAAATATTAATTCTTCTGTATTGGTGGCTTGGGTTTGATGCCACAACCCACCATTTAGGCTATAGCTCCCACCCGTAATTGTATTACTGGCATCAACTTGGCCAATACTGGCGTTTAGACTAAAGCCACCACCTGTGCTGGCTCCACCTCCACTGTTGATGCTGTGTTTTTTCATTTCATATTGCGCTATAGATTGGTTGATACTGATGAGACCGCAAAGTATTAATTTTTTTTTCATTGGTTTTTACTCAAACCCATTGTTAAAGATAGTTTCTGGTAATGCTTCAGTATACAGTTCTGATGACATTTTACTGGTTTGCCCCGACCATGTATTTGGGATAGTTTCATTGGCCACAGATGTACTGGTTGTTCTGATTCCAAAACCATTAGCAAGCGGCGCGGTTAATGTGAAGTTAAATTGTCCGTTAGCATTGGCAGTAGTTGACCCTAAATAAGCCAATGCTTCTTGATTGGCATCGGTATCATCAAGATAAAAGTCAATGGTACAATTGGGACAGGGACTCGGGTCACCATTAAAATTACTCAAATGGTTTTCACCAGTAACATTGATTCCTGAGATGGCCGTTATTTGTGCAGGTTCAAATGTACGAATAGGGGTAGTCAATAAGGGACCAATTTCAAAATATTTTTCTGGGCCATCAATAACTAGGTTTCTGCGAATAGTATTGCCGCCATCTAAAAAAGAGTTGACGGTCGTATCAGACCACAAAATAGCACCAGTGGTATTGGCAAAGCCATTTCTTACACCGTATAATTGATTGTCGAGAATCATATGGCCATTATTGAGTTCAACTATTCCTTCACGTTGAGTGGAGAGTTTTAGCCCTTGGCCACAAACACCAACCTGTTCACCAGAACTGTCTTTGCCAATAATGTTTAATTCAACAGTGTGTAGTTTTCCAAATATAGTTAACGCCTCTGGAGGCGTGGAAAAAGTACTGTGTATGGTTTGCAATCCAGCAATATGGTTGCCCTGTATGAGTAAACCTAGCCCCGCAGCAGAAATACCCGCACCGCCGAACCATTCATTGGCATCAATTGCAGGAAAAACAGGGTTGATGTTGGTAAAAGTTCTGCATTTAAGTGCGCCAGGAACCACAGGCACAGTCCCATCAACTCTGGTACCAATGCGGTTATTGCTGATTTCCACATTTTGCGTGGCAGAATTAATTTCAATGGCAAACGTACTGGCCCCAGTAATGATGTTGCCATTAATCAACATGTCATCGGCCTTGTTAGTGGTTAATATACCGTGACTTCCTGCCAAGTTATCGGTATTTCCAAGTAAATCACCAAAAACAACAGTCATACCATCGGCAGATAAGCCCCAAGTATTGTTTTGAAAAACACCATGGGCTTGTTTCCAATGAATACTCATGCCTCCCATAAAACCTATACTTTGAATAGTAACCCCATCAATTTCAACATCTAAAGTTTCTTGTGTGTCGATCATAATTATTGGCATTTGCCCATTTAAGACATTGATATCAGGCCCAATAATTGTGATTGGCCCTGTTACATCAGTTGCTGAAGATTGGGGCTTTAAACCAAAGAAACTAGACGATGCAGCACTAGATACAGGCAGTATCCATTGTCCATTTGTGGTATTAAATTGAATATCGTCAGCATCACCATTGGCGCCTTTTAATCCATCAAAAATAATGGTGATTGGTGTGCAGCCAGGGCAGGCATTTTCATCGGCCATAGCACCGGCTTGGCGCAAAGCTCTGCGAAAGGTACATTTTCCCGCACCAGATCCAGTAGTATCTGGCTGAAACAACCCACCTTGTGAATAATTACAGGTGTGGATGTTACTGCTAGGCTCTTCATCTAACGCCCAATCCACCTCAATGGTAGTCGCTCCATATCCTATGGTTGTTATGAGCATCGATAGAACAAGCAGTGATTTTACTTGCCTTTGTATGTGTACAAGGGTTTTTACTAACTTATGTTGCATGTGTGACTCCTATCTATTATTTTCAGGGGGCTATTTTAAACAGGTGTTGAATTTGAATTCTGATTAGACTCTGATTAGACTCTGATTAGATTCTGATTTGGTCCTGAAAAGCTTTAAAAGACACTTTTCTGGGAGTTGGACATCAACCCCGAGGTATTGTGTCGCGGGGTTAATGTCTTTTAATTTCTTAACTATTTATCCAATGTGCTTATTTATACCAGCTAACAGTCGTCAGTTCTGTGTTATCAATAGATTGCCATTGACCCATTACCCATACATTATCTAGCGCATCAAAATAATCCTTGCGAATTTGCAATTGGCCTAAATCTTTTCTTAGATATATCTCGGTAACTGTTAGTTGTATGGCATTTATGCCTTGAGCAATCAACAGCGGTTGCTGGTCTAAATCTAATAGCGCTGATTTGGAAAAATCATATTCAAACTGACTGGCAGCAGATTTAAAGACAACCACCTCTTCAAAACCATTGTTAAAAATAACATCCGATGGGCAGCCTGCATCTAGTCCGCCATCTGAAATGGTCCAAGAAAATGTATTTTCGAGAATATCGTGAGCGGCAACGTTACAATAGCTTGAATTACCGCCATGAAAAGTTCTACCTGAAAGTAAATTCTGCGAACTAAAATTGACTAACAATGCATCGTAGTTTTGTAGAGATAAAGTCACACCCAAAAACATAACATTGAAATTAGTGACATTTTCTACATCCCAAGCACTTAAATCGGGGTTGGCTGAGGTTGCAAATCGAAACATAGCACTCATATTGGTAACATTGGCTGTATCCCAACTACTGACATCTGGATTTGCATTACTTGCTGATGCAAACATTTCTCGCATATCGGTAACACTGGTGGTAATCCAGCTGCTTACATTTGGGTTAGCTAGGCTAGCATCCTCAAACATTTCTCTCATAATCGTTACACTTGAGGTGTTCCAATTGCTCACATCCGGGTTGGCTTCACTGGCACCGGTAAACAGTCGTTCCATATTTGTCACACTTGATGTGACCCAGCTACCAACGCTAGGGTTTGCCAATACTGCACCATTAAACATTAACCTCATGTCTGTTACGCTTGATGTGTCCCAGGTATTGACATTTGGGTTTGCAGAACTGGCATTGTCAAACATTCTATACATAGTCACCACATTAGAAGTCATCCAGTTGCTCACATTTGGGTTGGCCGCCGTTGCTCCACAAAACATTAATCTCATATTGGTTACTTGACTGGTATTCCAGTTACTCACATCGGGATTAGCAGATGTGGCGTTAAAAAAAACAGAGGACATACCTGTTACTTGGCTAGTATTCCAATTACTTACATCTGGGTTGGCAAGGTAGGCATGTGAAAACATAAGTCCGATATTGGCAACCATAGATAAATCTGGCACATCGGTTGCATTTACCACCATGTTTTCAGCATAACTAAAAGCAGTTGCCATGGTTGACCATATCCCTGTGCCCCATTGGTTTAACTCAATGATTTTTAAATTGTCATCGTTTGAGAGTGCTTGAAAGGCAGGAAATCCCGTTTTTAACCCTGTATTATCTGAGATCAACAGGGTGTAGATACCTGGAGCGGCATAGTTGCATGTATAATCAGCAGTCACTCCTGATGCAATATTTGTGCCGACATTGGCCAGATCACAATCCACATTGTAATCATAATTCCCTGAAATAACAGGGTGGGTGGTTATTGGTATGGTAAATTGAGTTGTACTGGATGAACCTGGTTGGGTATTTGCGGTATTGACGGTTATTATGAAATCATCAGAACTGTACGCACAAGCCGGAGCTATTCCACCATCATTAATTATCCAACCATGGGTGTTTTCCAAACCATCATGAGCGATGATATCACAATAAGTTGAGTTTCCACCTGAGAAGGTTATGCTTGAATTAACCATTTGAGAATTAAAGTGTGCCAATAATACATCATAACTGGGTTGTGGCAAGGTCACGCCATCAAACATCAGGCTCATGTTTGTGACGTTAGTAATATCCCAACTTTGCACATTGGGGTTGGCAGAAGTTGCACCATTAAACATGGAAAACATACTGGTTACATTGCTTGTATTCCAACCGCTAGTATCGGGATTTGCCGATGTCGCATTTCTAAACATGGATTGCATCTGTTCAATAGTTGATACATTCCAATTTGTGGTATTGGGATTGGCTATGCTTGCATTGATGAACATTCCTATGGCATTGACAACTTGCGACAAGTTAGGGTCATCAGTAGCAGTGACTAGCATATTGCTCGCACCAGAGAATGCAGATGCCATATTGGTCCAAATCCCTGTTCCCCAATGTTTAAGGTCGGTTATTTTCCGATAATCGCCTTGTGAATTAAAATAAATGCGTGGGAATCCCGTATTGTCTCCAACATTATCGGAAATGCGAATAGTGTAAGTCCCAGCAGTAACATAATTACAGGTAAAATCACCCGTTATTGCAGTTGCTGTGTTAGTTGCTGGATTGTCATCATCACAATCCACATTGTAATTGTAACCGCTACCAAGGGTTGGGATGATGAATTGAGTATTATTTGAGGTGCCTAAATTATCTGTTTTAACGGCAATAACAAAATCATCTGCGGCTGTTGGACAAAAGGCATTTATGCCACCATCTGTAATAGTCCAGTTATCATTCTGATCAAGAGCATCATGGGCTGCTATCGCACAATATTTGGAAAGTCCTCCATGAAAATTCACACCCTGTTGCACACTTTGACTGGCAAAATTAATTAACATCGCATCGTAATTACTGGTGGTTAAAGTAGTCGCATTAAACATATCACTCATATCACTTACGTTGCCAATATTCCAACCACTGGCAATTGGGTCGGCAAGATCTACATCAGCAAACATCCCCTGCATAAATTTAACTTCACCTGTGTCCCAGTTACTGGTATTTGGTTGTGCAATAGTGGCTTGGAAGAACATAAAAGACATATCGGTAACATTAGAAGTATTCCAATTACTGGTATCAGGGTTGGCATTCCAAGCACCAAGAAACATTTGGCTCATGTTGAAAATGTTTGAAGTGTCCCAAAGCGAAGTATCAGGGTTGGCAAGTTCTGCATTTGAAAACATTTTAGAAACATCGGTTACATTGGATAAATCCGGTGCATCATTGGCAAGGATTTGCATGAGATGGGTTGATGCAAAAGCGGACTCCATGCTATCCCACAAACCAGTTCCCCAGTTATTTAATTCTATTATTTCTAAACCCTCAGGAAGGCCTTGACCAAATTTTACACGAGGAAATCCAGTGCCATCACCTATGCCATCTTCTATCCTAATGGTGTAAGTACCTGGACCTCCTAATGCACTATAATCACAAACATAACTGCCCGTTAGGCCATTTGCCTCAAAACTACCATCGTCATTGCAGTCAACATTGTAATTATAACCTGCGCCTGTTGTGGGTATGGTAAAAGTACTGGCATCTGCTGGATCACCACTGTTATAGGTGACAACGGTAAATACAAAATTATTAACTGGATCAGATGGGTTGCATAAGCCACCGTCATTAACAGCCCATATATGATCAGCTATTAAATTGGCATGAGCAATCTGTGCCGGTAGCGAACAAAACTTGCTATTGCCTCCATCTAGTGTCACGTTGTTTTGTAGCAACTGACTTTCAAAAGTAACCAGCAGAGTATCATAGGTAGCTGTGGGTAATGTAACATTATCAAACATTAAACTCATGTCAGTAACACCAGTGACATCCCAGCTAGTAACATCGGGATCTGCTGAGTTGGCATTTCTAAACATGTCTTTCATGGTTGTCACATTGGCAGTGTCCCAATTGCTGGTATCAGGATTAGCATTGGTTGCACTGCGAAACATACTGTGCATAGTTGTCACTTGCGACACATCCCACAAACTGGTATTTGGGTTTGCAACAGTTGCAAAACGAAACATGCTGGACAAATTGGTAACCGCGGATAAATCAGGTGTATCACTTGTACTAACAGACATATTTTGAGCGCCACGAAAGGCTCCTTGCATACTGGTCCAAATACCAGTACCCCATTGAACAATATCTATTAATTTTCTGTGATCACCCGTGTTATTATAATAGACCCTAGGGAAACCTGTACCATCGCCATTATTGTCTTCTATTCTGATGAATTTAAATCCACTGCCTCCATAAGAGCAAGTATAGTTGCCGCTTTGGGCTGTTACTTCAAAATTACCATCATTATCGCAATCGACATTGTAATTGTAACCAGTCCCTGTTGTTTGAATAGTAAATTCATTATTGGTTGAAGTTCCAGGGAAATCAGTTTTGATCCTGATGACAAAATCATCAGTCCCTGCAGTCATTGCATTTTGGCAAATAAGTATTAAAAGTGTAGTGCTAAGTATGAATCTAAAATAAATGATTTTCATTGGTATTCCTAATTAAATAATTTGAGTGAATTATAAAAAATTAAACTTTTTCAATTCTGATTAGACTCTGATTTAATTCTGATTTAATTTGATAGATTAAATTTAGTTACTAAATTCTGATATGAAGTTATAATATATCTGAATTTATTAATGAGTAAAAACATGACAAGAGAATCTATGGAATTTGATGTGGTAATTGTCGGTGGAGGACCGTCAGGTTTGTCCGCAGCAATAAGATTGGCACAAATTTCACAAGAACTGGACAAGGACTGGCAAATAGCTTTGGTTGAGAAGAGTTCTGAAATTGGCCTGCATATTATCTCAGGCGCGGTGGTTGAACCAACGGCTTTAAATGAATTGTTTCCAAACTGGAAAGAATTGGGTGCGCCGATGACAACAGAAGTCACTGATGATGAATTTTATTACTTGCGTTCTCAAGAAAAAAGTATCAAAGTTCCTGGCCTATTTATTCCCAGCCCCATGCAAAATCATGGCAATTATATTATTTCACTGGGCAATTTATGTAAGTGGCTTGGAGAGCAAGCTGAAAATCTAGGGATTAATATCTTCCCAGGTTTTCCTGCCAGTGAAATTATTTATGATGAAAACAACCAAGTCAAAGGTATTATCACCCAAGATATGGGTGTCGGGGCAGATGGCAAAGAAAAAGGCAGTTTTGAACCTGGTTATGAATTATTGGCAAAGCATACGATTTTTTCAGAAGGTTGTCGTGGGCACTTGGGCAAACAACTGATTGAAAAATTTAACTTAGATAAAAATTCAGACCCTCAACACTATGGCTTAGGGATCAAAGAAATTTGGCAAATTGATGATGAAAAATCCAAAGTGGGTAAAGTCGTGCATACGCTGGGTTGGCCATTGAACAATCACACCGAAGGCGGTGGATTTTTATACCACATAGAACAAGGCAAAGTAGCGCTCGGGTTTATTACGGCACTCAATTACGACAACCCTTATCTTTCACCCTTTGAAGAATTCCAACGCTGGAAACACAACCCTGTAATAAAAAATACCATCAAAGGCGGCAAGCGAATTTCATACGGTGCCCGAGCGATGAACAAAGGCGGCTTACAATCCTTACCCAAGCTTGAAGTACCTGGTGCTTGTTTAACAGGATGTGAAGCGGGGTTTTTAAACCCTGCCAAAATCAAAGGCACACACACTGCTATGAAGACTGGCATGATAGCCGCAGAATCCATTGCACAGAACTTGTTAAAAGAAGACTCCAACGATGTCAGCACTAACTATTCAAGAGACGTAAAAGATTCTTGGGTGTACACAGAATTGCAAAAATCGCGAAACTTTGAACCCGCTTTAAATAAATTTGGGACATTTTTTGGCGCAGCTTATGCCTTTATTGATCAAAACATATTCAGGGGCAAGTTACCTTGGACCATGCACAATTTAAAGCCCGATTATGCCTGCTTAAAAGCAGCCAAAGACAGCAAGCCAATTAATTATAATAAACCTGACAATAAAATCAGCTTTGACAAATTGTCTTCGGTTTTTCTATCCAGCACCAATCACGAAGAAGACCAACCTTGTCACTTACAATTAAAAGACAGCAGTATTCCGATTGATAAAAATTTACCCAAATGGGATGAGCCAGCACAAAGATACTGTCCTGCGGCAGTTTATGAGGTGATTGAAGAAAATAACACAAAAAGTTTTAGGATAAATGCGCAAAATTGTGTACATTGTAAGACCTGTGACATCAAAGATCCCAGTCAAAATATCAACTGGGCAACCCCAGAAGGTGGTGGCGGCCCTAATTACTCAAACATGTAATCAGTATCAAGCAAAATGTCTTATATGAAAACAATCTTAGCACTTTTTATCTTTCTCACCTCCACATTGGGGCAAGCAAAGCCCGACTCTGAAACCCATTGGGTTAATATTGGCAAAGCAACCTATGGACAAGGCTTTCTTTTTCCTTATAAAATAAAACTGTTTGTACCTTATGGCGTGAGAAACATCCATGATATAAAAGAGGGAGTGATACCAGTAAAATTTGAATTGGACTGGTTACTAATCAATGCCCCTCAAAAAAAAATAAAGAAAATATTCACCCAACAGATTCGTGAACATTACTCAAATCCAGAAAGTTACATGCTTTCTAAAAATATCATCAATTTATTTTTAAAAAAGTTACCTGCAGTAAAAAAACATGATTCTTGGATATTTGAATACTATCCAGATGAAGGCACAAAACTGTACATCAACAACCAACAAATTCACCACCTTGTGGGTGCAGAATTAAACCGTGCTTTAATTCATTCTTGGTTGAATAAAAACCCAGTCCTAACCTCTAGTCTGTTTAATAGACTAATTAAATTACAGTAAAATTATGAAAAAAATAATGAAAAAAATAACTCTATTTTTAAGCCTCTTTACTCTTTTATGTGTTCATGCAAACCCATTGCCTACAGCAGTAACCAATGGTAGCAAAGATGAACGGCACATTATTTATGCATTTGTTCATGCCAACATCTTTGTTGATGCTTACACAAAACTTGATGATGCCACTTTTTTGATTCAGGACAACAAAGTATTGGGTGTAGGCAAGAAGATAAAAGTACCCGATAATGCAATCGTTTATGATTTAGACGGTCAGAATATTTACCCAGGTTTTATTTTGTTGGACAGCAATTATGGGTTGCCAGAAGTTCCCCCAAAAGCACCATTTACATTTTTTGGTAAAGAAATCATGGACACAACAACTACTGGGGCGGTCAACACCAATGAATCTATCAAGGCTTCTTATCAAGCCATAAATGAATTTAATCACGATGCCAAGCAAGCCAAAGCTTTGAGAAAACTGGGTTTTAGTACCGTTCTTACTTCTAAACACGATGGTATCATGCGCGGAACTTCAACTTTGGTTAATTTAAATGATGATGCGGTTCAATCCAGTATTATCAATTCAAACCAAGCCTTTCACTTGTCCTTTAATAAAGGCAGCTCAAAACAGTTATATCCTATCTCTTTAATGGGGGCATCGGCTTTGCTGCGTCAAACTTGGTTAGATGCAAAATGGTATGGCACTGGCAAAGAAGGGTATACAGATATAGATTTACAAGCAGTAAACAAACACCAGTCCAAGCAACAAATATTTGCGGTAAAGAATTGGCAAGAAGCACTATTGGCCAACAAAATTGCCAAAGAATTCAATAAAAACATCGTACTTAAAACCTCTGGAGACTCGTACAAACACATTGATGCTATTAAAAAACTGAATCGCAGTCTAATTGTCCCGCTTTCATTTCCAAAAGCACCTGATGTTTCAGATAAGCTTGACGCTTGGAATGTTTCTTTAGATAAAATGTTAGAGTGGGAAGCTGCACCTTATAACTTGTATTATTTACACAAAAAAGGAGTGGAGTTTGCGGTGGCTCCAAAAGAGCACAAGACATTTTTCAAAGACATGAAAAAGGCCATTAAAAAAGGCTTACCAGAATCTGCGATGTTAGCTGCTTTAACTTCGAGTCCAGCTAAAATATTGTCCAACCCATCTTTGGGTCACCTTCGCAAAGGAGCGTCTGCCAATTTTATTATTACACAAGGCGGAGTATTCAGCAAAGAAGGCAAAATCATTGAAAACTGGGTGGCGGGCAAAAGATTTGCAATCAACGAAAAGTCCATGATGGATTCTGGGATATATCAGCTTGATGTTGCAGGACTAGATCAAGAATTAACTTTAAAAAATAAAGCAGGAAAGCTATCATTTAAGAGCACCGGCAAAGAAAACAAGACAGAATATAAGACAACATATAAAGCTAAAATTAGCCACGATTTTGTAACATTCGAAATCAAACAAAAGGACAATGTAACCAAACTTTTGGGGCTAATCACCAAGAACTCTATGCACAATATTCCTGGCCAACAACCCATTTGGTCTGTAAAGAGAATATCTGACGCCAAAGAAACAGACAAAAATAGCAAGGATGATAAAAAAACAAACAACGAATCTATCCCAGTAATTCCTCAGCCTTTTTCTTCCTATGGCCTACATCAACCATCAACAAATTCTTCATTTTTAATTCGCAACACAACAGTATGGACCAATGAAGATGATGGAATATTAAAAGAAACCGATGTATTGATAGATGATGGGGAAATTGTAAAAATCGGCAAAAATATTCAGGCAAAGGCCAATAAAACCATTGATGGAACAGGCATGCACTTAACCGCAGGAATCATTGACGAACATTCGCATATTGCCTTGTTGTCTATTAATGATATTGCAACAAACTCTACCATGGTAAGAATGGAAGATGCTTTAGATTCAGACGACATTAACCTTTATAGAAATTTATCTGGTGGTGTCACAGCAGCACAACTGTTACACGGCTCTGCTAATCCATTGGGAGGTCAATCGGCAATTATCAAAATGCGTTGGGGCGCGACAGGTGATGAGTTATTAATAAAAGACGCAGATAAGTTTGTTAAATTTGCATTAGGTGAAAATGTAAAACGCTCACGTTCACAAAATTCTATTCGCTATCCCTTGACTCGCATGGGTGTAGAACAAGTTTACCGCGATGCCTTTTCTAATGCTTTGGACTACGAAAAAGAATGGCAGGCATACAACAAACTAAGAAAATCTGCAAAGAAGAAAACATCAGCACCTAGACAAGATTTAATGATGGATGCCACATTAGAAATCATCAATAAAGAAAGGTTTGTTACTTGTCACTCCTATGTTCAGTCCGAAATCAACATGATGATGGAAGTGGCCAATGATTATGATTTCAACATCAACACATTCACCCATATTTTGGAAGGCTATAAAGTAGCTGATAAAATGTTAGCCCATGGAGTTGGCGCATCAACCTTTGCCGATTGGTGGGCTTATAAGTGGGAGGTAAATTATGCCATACCATACAATGCAAGTATCATGACAAAAGTTGGTGTTACTACTGCCATTAATTCGGATGATCCAGAAATGTCCAGAAGGCTAAACCAAGAAGCTGCAAAATCAATTAAGTATGGAGGAATGTCAGAACAAGAGGCATTAAAGCTAGTCACATTAAATCCTGCTAAACTATTGCATTTAGATGACAGAATGGGTTCAATAAAAATAGGCAAAGATGCCGACATTGTACTTTGGTCCGATAATCCATTGAGTATTTATGCCAAAGTTAATAAAACTTTTGTAGATGGGCGTTTGTTGTTTGACAGGCAACAGCAAGAAGAAATTGAAACAGTAATTGCCAAGCAAAAAGAACGTTTAATTAAAAAGATAAACAAATCTGATGAACCAAAAACCCCAGCTGCAAAACATCCATCCAAAAAGATGCATTGCGATAGCATTACTGGTTATGAGTATTTACTGGGAGCAGTACAATGAAAAATACAATGAGAACATTTATACTATTAATGCTCATATCATCTACTGCCTTGGCTTTGTCACCCATACCCGCAGGAATTCAAACACAACCCATAGTTTATCACAATGCAACGATACATATCGGCAATGGCGAAGTTCTTGAAAATGCCACTATTGCATTTGATAAGGGAAAAATCACCCGAGTAGGCCATTTTGAAATGGCCAGGCAAACCTCTGATATTGACTTAAAAGGCAAACATGTTTACCCAGGGTTCATATTGCCCAACAGCAGTTTAGGACTAACCGAAGTAGATTCAATCAAGGCTACGGTCGATCACCGCGAAACGGGTCAAAATAATGCCAATGTCAGAGCAATTGTTGCCTACAATACCGATTCTGAGTTACCCCCTACTCTAAAGTTTAATGGTATTCTGCTTGCCCAGACTATGCCTCAAGGTGGTTTAATCAGTGGTTTATCATCAGTTGTTCAACTGGATGCATGGGACTGGCAAGATGCGGCAATCAAAATAGATGAAGGCATTCATGTTAACTGGCCCAGCGCTATGAAAGGCAAGTTTGACTTCAGTACATTTACAGTCAAGATGGTAAAAAACAAAGGCTATAGAAAACAATTAGAAGTCATTAAAAGTCTATTTGAAAATGCCAAAAGCTTTGATAAAAACACTCAAGTGAATCTAAAATTAGCGGCAGCTAAAGGTGTTTTTGAAGGGACGAGAAAGATTTATATACACACCAACAATTCAAAAGCTATCGTTAAATCGATAAGTTATTTTCAATCATTGGGCATCAATAATTTAATTCTGGTTTCAGGCCAAGGCACAGAACCTGTTATCGGGTTCATAAAGAAAAGTGGAGTACCCGTTATTGTTGCAACAGTACATGACTTACCCGACCAAGATGATCGTTCAGTTGATGGTGGCTATACCATTGCAATCAAACTAAACAATGCAGGAATATTAGTAGCCATAGGA
>CAZLZZ010000062.1:0-7332 GCA_964564165.1 uncultured Alcanivoracaceae bacterium
TATTAGAGCGATTAATAAATTATGAATCAGATGTACTGCGTTTTATGATGGATATTGATGTGCCATTTACAAATAATCAAGGCGAAAATGATTTAAGAATGACGAAAGTCCAACAAAAAATATCGGGCTGTTTTAGAAGTTTTACTGGTGCTGAAATATATTGTAGAGTCAGAAGTTATATTGGCACTTGTAAGAAACAAGGGGTTTCTTCAAGTAAAGCATTGCGTTTATTATTTGATGATACATATCCTGAATTAACAAAATAATTTAAGCTTTATTACGCTAAATAGTTACAAATAGTTACTGTTTAATACTAATATTCAACTAGGTTCTATCAGTGTATTGCTCACCAGTTTTTTACATAAAGTATATCGCTTTTTAATTGAGCTAGAGTTGATTTTAAGCATAATGACCTCATAATTTACTAATGACCAATATCAATAAATTTATCATCGTTCTTGTTATCGCAATATTAATCTTTGTGTTTCAAAATAAGCCCGATGAAAAATTGCCGATTAACAAAGTATCATACAACCAAGGCAAGGGTGCTGATCAAGAAGTGAAAGTAATTAACAAAGCTAAAGTCCCTGTTGTTTCTGAAGAAAAAATCAGTCCATTAGATTTGGATGATATTGTATTAGAATCCAAAGGATCTAATCAATTAAGCTATCTTGATATTTATAAAAAATATAAACGGGCTATCAATTGTAGTGGAATAAATTTGGATAAATTATCTGAAAAGGGTGAAGATTTCTATATTGATGGGTTTGTTAGGGAAATAAAATTTCTCTCAAATAAACGGCAAAAGAAAGTGACGGATGCTCAGTTACGGTCTTATGAGGACTTTGTTAGCCAGTGCTGGGATTTGTATTTAGAGATGCCGAATATTTCTGATTTAACTTTGCAAAAAATAAAATCAGAACCTTATATAATCAGAGATACTTTGAGGCGTTTATTACAAAGTACTGATGGACTTACTGCTGAAGAAATTGAGCTTAAAGAGGTGTTAATTGCTGGTTTTGATTTTTCAAAAATTGATAATAATTTATGGGAGCTAAGCCGAGGAACCCATACTTTGGACGAGCAAGAGTTGAGAGCAACATACAAAGAGATTGATGGCAAGGAAGCTGAAATTAGGAAATTGGCGTTAGACAACCCTCATTCTTATGATGTTGATCAATACGATAGACTCACTCTTGAATTACAACAGGTTAAAGATTATATTGCTAATTCTACAATGATTGATGAGTCAGAACTAAAGTCAGAAACATTGCGGTTTTATAAACTGGCTATGGAAATTTTCACCCATGCACAAACTCCATATGCAACGGTGTTTTTTGAGGTCTTCACCACTTTAAATTTTACCAGCCACATCAATGGCGTACTGAAACCCAACCATTCATTTTACATTATGCAAAAATATAAAAGTGACTATCAATCTTTTTCTCAAAAAATTTATAAAGACTCAGGGTTAACCAATGATGAATATTTTAACCATGTGATTAATCCGGCTATACATTTATACTTGTGTCATTTAGGTGCTGATTGTTCTGCCAATTCAATTGTTATGAGTAAATATTGTGCCACTAATAGGCAAATTTATGGTCAGATCAGACAGGATGTTTATTCTGAGGCATGCGGAAAATCCGTGAGTGCATTTTATTCTCAAGATTATTTGAGTGCTAATTTAGCCAATGATGTGGATTTATTGTTGAAATATTTGGTAAGAAAATATGCGTATTAAACTTTTTTTTATTGTAGTCACAATTTCTGCGTTAATCTTTTTTTTCTGGACAAATAAGGCAAAAGAAACAGATAATCCAGAGTCTTCAACAAGCACTGTTGATACTCCTATTAAATTTAAGAAAGATAATATCAAGCCTAAAGTTAAGAAAGCTCCTATTGCCGATGAATCAATAATAAAACCAACAATTAAACCTGTTCAAAGTAAAAACGAAGAACCCATTGATATTATCTATAGAGAACTTGGCGCAGAAAGATACAGCCAAGAACCAGCATTGGAGTTGATGTCTGTGATGAGAGAAATGTTTGATTGTGGCTTTATAAAATCGTATAAAAGATATAAATTTATTGAGAAAACAAATCAGTTATCTATAGCTCAACAGGATATTTATCGAACATACCAAGACAATTGTATCCAAGTAAACGATACTTATCCAACAATTATTGAATTCAATCAATCCAGTGCTCGGTCTAGGAAACAAGATTTTATGTGGATTATGATGAATTCACCCTACAGGGAGCTGATGGTAAATTCCAAAAACTTCAAAAAACTAGACTCATATGCCCAAGAACAATTTGTACTCGATTTAACCAAAGCAATGATTAATAGTCATAACTCTCAAATGTTATTGTTTTTATCAACAATATTATCAGAGGAGCGTGAGTTTCTTAATGCACTGAAATTACCTGAATTTTTATCATCAATAAATATTGCTTATGTTCAGATGATAGTTGGGAAAGCTGCCCTATTGATGTCTTGTGAATACAACAATGGCATAAGTTGTGCACCCTCAAGCCACACTATGACGGTTATTTGTTTTGAAAATGAAAGTGCTTGTGGTATGGATGTAAAAAGCTGGTTTAAGGTTAACCATAGTTTTTCGCATAATCATGAAATTAATAAGGTTATTGCTTATTTTAAGGCGCTCTAATTCGCGTTAGAGCTATTGATTTTGGGTTGGAAATTATAAAGCCATGAACATACCGCCATAAAATCTAAAGTGTAAGATGGGCCTCGCCCATCATAGAACCACCATTGAGTTATCAATTACTTATTAAAATGATGGGCGGGGCCCATCTTACAATGTATCCGGACACGAGTTGAGCGCCTTAGCGGGAATGACGCGGCGAGTAGTTATTTTATTCTTTCAATCGACTTTTTCAATTAACTTTTTCTATTCTTATGGGAACACCCGATAATACGGCATTGCCTGAAAGTTCATCGGTTTGGGTTTCATCCATCAAAATATTGATATTCACCCCAGCATGCTTTTTGGCTATGGACAATTGGATGTCATCGAATACATGTCCCCATCCGTGTGGAATACTGATGATTCCAGGCTTTATGTCCTCAGTAATAGTAACAGGAAGTGAAATTTCTCCAATTTTTGAAGTGACTTTTATCAAATCACCATTCTGTAACTCATGTTTTTTAGCATCTTGACTATTAACAATCGCTACACACCGTTGTTTGCCTTTAACCATGCGGTGAGAATTGTGCATCCATGAATTGTTGGTGCGTGGGTCTCTGCGGCCAATTAATTGCATGTTAAAGGTTGAATCTGGCTTGTAATTTTTAAAGTTGTTTTCTAATCGTTGAATATCGGCTTTAATTTCATCCGGCATTAAGTGAATCTGTTGGTCTTTTGTGAACAACCTTTGCGGCATGCACGGTTGTAATGCGCCCAAATCTATGCCATGTTTTGATGCGATAACCTTGGCTAAATCCAAATCAGGATAGGGGCCTTTTTTTAAACCTTCGTCAATTATTCCCGCTTCGCCTTTTTTATAGATAACCCTTTTGGTCATCCAAGTTTTTAATTTATTTTTTAATCCAACTGGCTGTAATCGCGACCAGAGTTCTACAAAAATGTGCATATCGCTGCGTTGATTTTTTTCGGGTAAAAACAAAGGTTCAGTATATTTAGCAGTATTCTGAACCGCTAAAGTATGAAAAGCCATATTGTAATGTGGGCGTTCTAATGACGAAGTCGGTGGCAAGATAATATTGGCATGGCGGCTAGACTCATTGATATAAAAATCCACAGCTACCATATAATCTAGACTTTGTAATGCCTTATCCATTTTATTGCCATTGGGTGTGCTAATAACGGGATTGCCTGAATTTGTAATCAACATTTTTATCTGCCCTTTGACATTTTCTTTGCCTTTGGTCAAAATTTCATCTGCCAAAGCCGAGACCGGTAATTCGCCCGCAAAGCTAGGTAAACCTTTTAATCGAGAATGGTTTTTGCCAAAGACTTTCTTGAATTTATTTTTTGCCGGTGCCAAAATATCCAAAGCGGGTTTGGCAAACATTACGCCACCTTCTGTGTCAAAATTGCCCGTCACTATATTTAAAACATTGCCCAGCCATTGAGTTAGTGTGCCGAATTTTTGTGTTGATGCACCAAAACGCGGATAACAACAAGCACTTTTAGATTGGCAGAATGTATCTACCAGCGACTCAATAACATTTGCCTGGATACCTGTGATTGTTACAACCGATTCAGGTGAGTATTTTTTTACCAACAGTTTTATATCATCTAAGTCATGGATGAATTCCTTTGTATGCCTTAAATTATCATGGCCTTCTTCAAAAACCACATGCAACATCGCCAATAATAAATACACATCAGCCGCTGGATTGATATAAATGTGTTGATCTGATATTTTGGAAGTTTCGGTGAAGCGCGGATCAACATTAATCACCTTGCCACCGCGTTTGCGTATGTCTTTAAGTCTTTGAGCGACTTTTGGAGCCGTCATCATGCTGCCATTGGAAACAACAGGGTTTGCGCCAATGATTAACAAACAATCGGTTCTATCCAAGTCAGGCACAGGTACTAATAATTGATGTCCAAACAACAGATACGCTGCCAATTGATCCGCCAATTGATCAACCGATGTGGCACTATAACGATTTTTTGTACTCAAAGCCCGTGAAAACATCGGCATAAACATCATTGCCCCCATGTTATGCACCGTTGGATTGCCCGAATAAATCGCCACCGCATCATTGCCGTGCTCTTTTTGAATGGCCTTAATATTATCGGCCACTTCGTCAAAAGCTTGATTCCAACTGATTTTCTCCCAGCCTGCTTGAGTTTTTTTAACGGGTTGTTTTAATCTATCAGGGTCATAATAGACATCTTGCAATGCGACGCCTTTAGGGCAGATATGCCCTTTACTCAAAGGGTCTTTCTTGTCGCCTTTAATTGATAATATTTTATTGCCCTGATATTTGATTTCAAGTCCGCAAGTGGCTTCACAGATATTGCAAGCTCGATAATGGGTTTTTATTTCATTCATTTGTATATTCTACATCAATATCCTGCTTTAATCTCTATCAAAATCATTAACTGCAGAGATTGGAAAACCTTGAGCTCCTGAGAATATCTAATAAATCAGAGCTTTCTTAAGTAACCCACGAAGAAAATTTGGGTATTATCTAACAGGGTTAATAAGCCAATACAAAATATAAAGGCGGTGATTGGTCACCAGATACATTTTTTTTGATAGCTTACCTGTAACTGAGGTACAATATCTACTAATTTAATAACACAAATATTTACTTCATAAGTACATTGAAAGAATGAATATTAAGACACGAAACAAAGATTTCATTATTCGCAAATCCACCATTGATGATTGCGAACTAATTTTGTCCTTTATTAAAGAACTGGCAGAATATGAGAAACTTACTCATGAAGTCGTTACCGATGTAGAAACACTAAAACAATCACTTTTCGGTAAAATACCTTATGCCAAAGTTGTCATTGGTGAATACAAAAACATCCCCGTATCATTTGCCCTATACTTTCATAATTTCTCCACTTTCCTAGGTAAGCCCAGTCTCTACCTAGAAGATTTGTACGTTACCTCAGAAATGCGCGGCAAAGGGTTGGGTAAAATATTGCTTGCTTACCTAGCAAAAACCGCCACAGATCAAGGTTGTGGTCGGTTTGAATGGTGGGTATTGGACTGGAATAAGTCGGCTATTATATTTTACAAGTCTATTGGCGCAGAACCGATGGATGAGTGGACGGTCAACCGTGTTAAAGGAAAAGACCTAATTAAACTTGCTGGATTATTTAATAAGGAGAAATCATGAAGTATCAGTTAGCTCAAGTCAATATTGCAAAAGGCAAAGATACGATAGCCCGCATATTTCATACAATCGGTACAAAGTAGCTATATTTTATATAATTATCAATGTGTTAAAATGGTTTTTTCCATTTTGTTCATGCTGCATTTTGTACCTCAATGGTTTTACAAAAAAACTGGCTTCGAATCTTGTTTAAAATCACTCTAAACGTAAGAATAACTAGGTTTTTCGTGATATTTAAACAACCTTCTTTGCCATTTTTCCTGTAAATTCCATTGTTCTATGAAATATACGGGCTAGAATCAGAAACAATGAAAAGCTTGGTTGATAGGTTGGATGAAATTAATGGCTACGCCGATCAAGCTGAGGGATTTGTATGGCGATTACAATCCGAAGAAGGAGATGCCACAAGCATCCAGGCTTTTGATGATCCCAACCTGCTGGTAAATATGAGCGTTTGGGATGATATAGAGTCATTGAAAAATTTTGTTTACAAAACAATTCATGTGGAATTAATACAAAACCGCGATGCATGGTTTGATAAAATTATAAACGTACATCAAACCATGTGGTGGATTCCAGAAGGAACACTTCCCACAATCCAAGAAGCCAAAAAAAAATTAGAGCATTTGCAAGAACATGGCCCATCTCAAGAAGCGTTTACCTTTGCTAAGAGTTTTCCGCAAAATAAACCATCAATTTCTGTAACTATTCAGCGAGTTCAAACATCGTAGATGTAAGTTGTTGGTTTATAAGGCTTTGAAAGCATGGATGCTTTCGGGAGCTTACATGGACGTATTTACGCGTCCTTATAAATCAATGACTTACAGCTATTATCAAAATACGCTGAATAGTTACCAATTTCTTAAAATTTTAGACGATTATTAGACGATAATGGGTTCTTGTGTCT
This sequence comes from uncultured Alcanivoracaceae bacterium, assembly GCA_964564165.1. Classification (GTDB taxonomy): domain Bacteria; phylum Pseudomonadota; class Gammaproteobacteria; order Xanthomonadales; family Marinicellaceae; genus NORP309. Next base: position 6,762 of record CAZLZZ010000062.1, read on the forward strand.
TTTTAAAGGTTTCGCGCAGCATTTAAATCAGATTCGATGGTTTTTCCTGCTAGCCTATAATGATAAGCGGCCCACAGCAATACACTCAATCCGCTAAGCATAGCGATGCGCAATCCCTCAGCGGAACCCATTGAAACGCTAAGTTGGTCACTTAAATAGCCTACCATTAATGGGCCAAGACCCATGCCTATTAAATTGATCACCAACAACGCCACTGCCGTTCCCATGGCTTTCATATTGCTGTGTGCTAGGGTTTGAAACAGGGCAAATGTTGGACCTGTACACAAGTTAAGAAAAATAAATGTCGGTATCATTAACATTAATGACAATTTCGCATCAGCAACAATCAACACAAAAATATAAAAGGGCAATGCAATCAATAGTCCAATTATACACATTGTTGTTTGAAAGGTTGCTTTTTTGCTGCCATATTTTTTAACAAAAAAGCCACCTAAATAAATACCCAAAGTCATGCCTCCGCCATAAATTAAAGCACTCCATAACCCCAATTCACCTGTTGACATGCCAAATCTGCGTATAATATATGCGGCATACCATTGGGTTACGCCAA
>CAZLZZ010000062.1:7347-17612 GCA_964564165.1 uncultured Alcanivoracaceae bacterium
ACCAGTGATTGCCCGATTACTAAATGTCTAAATGTTTTATTTTCCCACAAACATTTGAAAACCTCTTTTATGGGCAGCTGCTTGTTTTTATTTTCCTGATTGGTAGAATCATTTGCTTCCTTAATTGCCAGTTTTCTTGTTGGTTCTTTTAAAGTAAATTTTAGCAATACTGCCAAAGCAATGCCAGGCAAACCCACAATCACAAATGTCATGCGCCACCCATAATATTGGTTAACATAACCGCCAAGTAACATTCCAAACATAATACCTATGGGGATTCCTAGCATATATATTGATATCACTGATGGCATTTCTTTGCGCGAAAAATAGTCGGAAATTATCGAGTGTGCTGGTGGTGTGCAACCTGCTTCACCCACACCTACACCGAGTCTTAATAAAAATAATTGTATAAATGAAGTCGCCATTCCACAAGCTGCTGTCAAGGCACTCCAAATCACCAAAGAAACGGATATGATATTAACCCGATTAGATCTATCGGCGAATGATGCAATGGGTATGCCCAATGTTGTATAAAACAAAGCAAATGCCAAGCCTGATAACAGCCCAAGTTGAGTATCAGACAAACCTAAATCCACTTTGATCGGTTCCATTAATATTGAAAGGATTTGGCGATCTATAAAATTAAAGATATAAACCATCAGCAACAGCGTGATTACATATTTTTTATAATTTTTTGTATTCATAAGGCTTGGAGTTTTTGTTTTTATTCAGTGTATCTACAATAACATGCTTCAATGCGATGAATCAATAGGGTAGGTGTGATAGAAAGCATAATCATCAAATTAGAGAATAATTCGACTGATTGAATAGACTGGCACTCTTTGGTCGTTAAGTATTGCCAGTCCCAACAATTTTAACCTTATAACTAAATTTGTATTTAGTGCCTGACCGAGAAAGGAATCGTAGCGATGGAAAGTATGGTTTGAAGCAAAATATTTCATTATTTATGCGTATCATCCTGATACTTACCGCTTCGCGGCTAACGTAAAAATACTCTCCAGAAGTATTTTTGATGGAAATAATGGAAAATTTTGATCAAATCCAGCTTTTCCTCAGTAGATTACTTCTTTCTCGGTCAGGCACTATTTAGCTACTGTAAATTCAAGCACTATAGAACTGGTGCTAATCTTTGGTATGCAAGTTTTTCATGGCTCTTTCTAAATGGCCGTTCAGTAAGTCTTCGATGATATTCAGGCTTTTATTTATGGCCAAATCAATGCTTATTTCTTCATCAATTGTTGCGCGATTTAACACCCAAGACACAACTTTGCTTTTGTGGCCAGGGTGCCCAATGCCTAACCTGATGCGATAAAAATCTTTGCAACCAATCATGGCGATGATATCACGCAGTCCATTGTGTCCACCATGTCCGCCACCTTTTTTTATTTTGGCAGTGCCAACTGGAAGATCTAGTTCGTCGTAGATAACCAGTATTTCTTCAGGCAAAATTTTATAAAAATTGGCCAAACTGGCAACGGCTCTTCCTGAGTGGTTCATATAAGTTTCTGGTTTTAACAGCCAAACATCCTGTTCATTGATATTGATTTTGCCAGCAATACCTAAGAATTTTTTATTTTCCTTGATAGTAAATTTATACTTATCACAAAGTGCATCAATATAGGCAAAGCCAACATTGTGACGAGTTTGTGCGTATTTAACTCCGGGGTTGCCAAGGCCGACTATCAATTTTATGGGTTTCATTCGTATAACCAAATCATATTGTTTACCTAATCATATTGTTTAAAACGCAAACAGCCTCATGGGAATGAGGCTGTTTGTTAATACATGTCTAAAGAGACCTTATGCTTCTTCTGCGTCATCCTGGTCAGATGGAACTGCAGTAGCTACTGGTGCTGCTGTATCTTCACTTTCATCAGAAATTGCCTGTACATGAGATGTCGAAACAACGATTTCATCATGTTCCTCAATGTCACCATGTGTAAAGGCTGTTAATGTAACACCTTTAGGTAATTGAATGTTACTCAATCTAATGGCATCGCCCTCTTTGAAGTCTGCCAAATCAATTTCGATAAATTCAGGTAAGTCAGCTGGTAAACATGAAATTTCAACATCGGTGATTTGATGCGAAACAATGATACCAGAAGTTTTGGCAGCTTCACATTCATCTTCATTTAGGAAGTGAAGTGGAATCTGCATATTGATTTCAACATTTTCATCGATTCTTTGGAAATCCATGTGCATGATGATTGCTTTAGCAGGGTGACGTTGCATATCACGTAAAATAACATTTTGGCGTTTGCCGCCAGCTGCTTTAAGCTCTAAAATACTGGTGAAGAATGATTCATCTTCAATGAATTTTAGAACCTTGTGGTGTTCAATTGAAATCGCACGTGGATCTCTTCCTGAACCGTAAATGATACAAGGTACCTTGTTTTTGCGACGTAGGCGGCGGCTCGCACCTTTCCCCATGTCATCGCGTAATTCTGCGTCTATTTTAAATGTTGACATTTAAGTCTCCTAATTTTTTTAATATTTATGTTTCACTTTGCGACCAAGTAAAACGCTTTAGGCTTAATTTAGTTTTAGCCAAGCCCTTTTTGTTAATCAACGTACATTTCGCTGACTGATTCTTTATTGGCAATTCTTCTAATCGTCTCAGCTAGCATTTCTGCTACGCTTAATTGCCTAATTTTTTTACAATTCGTCGCCTCTTCATTCAGAGGGATGGTATCAGTAACCACCAATTCTTTTAATCCTGATTTTTCAATATTATCAATAGCATTGCCTGACAATATAGGGTGTACACAATAGGCAATGACTTCTTTGGCATTGCGTTCCATCAAGGCGGTTGATGCAGCACATAAAGTCCCTGCTGTATCAATCATATCATCTACTAATATGCATATTTTATTTTCAATGTCGCCAATAATATTCATCACTTTGGCTTGGTTTGCCTTAGGGCGTCTTTTATCAATAATTGCTAAATCTGATCCAATCCGCTTAGCAATTGCCCTTGCTCTTACTACTCCACCTATATCTGGTGAAACTACCACAACATCTTTGGCATCATATCTAAGCCAGATGTCGGCCAATGTTAAAGGCGATGCATAAACATTGTCAACCGGTATATCAAAAAAGCCTTGTATTTGATCAGCGTGCAAATCAATAGTCAAGACCCTATCAATGCCGACTGTTCCAATCATTTTCGCAGCAACTTTTGCGGTAATAGGAACCCGCGAAGATCTTGGTCTTCTGTCTTGTCTGGCATAACCAAAATAGGGCATTACAGCGGTTACTGATTTACAAGATGCCCGCTTACATGCATCAACCATAACTAATAATTCCATAAAATTATCAGCAGTTGGGAAGCAAGTGGGCTGTATTATATAAATATCTAGTCCACGAACATTGTCAATAATTTCAACAGCTACTTCACCGTCACTAAAACGTCCTACATAAGCTTTTCCTAGTGGCATTCCCAAGTACTTAGCAATTTTTTGTGCTAACTTAGGGTTGGCATTTCCAGTAAAAAGTTTAATACTGCTATCAACTATCATGGCTCTTGCTCATATTTAATTGTACTTAGGCTGTAATTAGATTGTTCTAATTTTGCGGTATTTTAATCCCCAAAGCTTTTGAAGTAAATCATTGTTTTCAGTATTTCTAAGTCACTTGCCTTATCCATGTAATAATATAGTGCTTGACCGAGAAAGAATATTCTACTGCGGAAAAGTTGGATTTTGCCAAAACTCCTCCTTATCCTCGTCAAATAGCTAGCTATTCTCCTCAAATAATGAGAATTTTTTGCCGAAAACCAGACTTTCCCTCGCTACGAATACTTTCTCGGCCAAGCACTAAATACAAATATGCCTACCTAAAAAAATCTTTAGGTAGGCACGATATCTGGTTGGGACGGCAGGGATCGAACCTGCGAATGCTAGAATCAAAATCTAGTGTCTTACCGCTTGACGACGTCCCAATATTTATTGAAACATTGACAAAATCAACGCTTCATCAAACAAGGACGGGTATTATATACAGGTTGAATCTTAAATCAAAGCCAATTTTTCATTTTTATTGAATTATTTTAGACTGGCATAATGTCACTTTCCAATGACCGGGGCATTGTTTAATAAATTGTTCGGCTTTGACTTGATTGGGGAAACAAGAAAACAAGGTTGAACCCGTGCCAGACATATATATGGCAGAGTGTTTAGATACTTCGTGGTACATACCATTTATTTCTGGAAAATTCTTTAAAACAACTGGCAGGCAAGCATTTACCCAATTTTTTTGGTCATTAACATCATCAATGTTAACAGCCGTTTGATTTCTTTTTAGGTTTTTATCATTGAAAACTTCAGCAGTTGCAACACTGGTTGTTGGAAAAATTAAAACAAAATAATATTTATCAATAGTATAAGCTGTCAATTTTTCGCCAATTCCTCTTGCCATTGCCGACTGATTCAAAACAAAAATCGGCACATCAGCCCCCAGTTTTATCGCCAATTCTTGTAACTGTTCCTGGGTTAAGTCGCATTTCCATAGTTTGTTTAATATCCTTAGCGTTGTGCCAGCATTAGAACTGCCACCACCAAGGCCAGAACCTTGTGGTATGTTTTTGTCGACATGAATGTTGATTCCATGTTTTGATTTTCTATAGGGAAGTAATGACTTTGCAGCTTTGTATATTAAATTGTTTTTTTTTGTTAAATTGTTAAACTGACCAGTAATTGTGATTTCATCTTTATCAGAAGATCTAAAATCCATACTATCACCCCAGTCTAACAGCTGAAAATAAGTCTGTATTAAATGATAACCATCTTCACGTTGCCCCAAAATTCTTAACATTAAGTTGATTTTTGCAGTGCTAAGAACTTTCATGCTATTTTATGCCCCAGTCATATATAATCAATTTAACGGAATAGTTGTCTTTAGTGGCTTTAATTTTTTTTGGTAACGGGCCTATTGGCGTATTCATCCATTTTTTATAATTGATTGTCCAGCCATTGTCGTTAATGCTACTTGGCAAGGTCAAATGTGAACCCAGTTTTTGACCGGTTTGATAGCCACGTACCCAATACTTTAAACTGCCCCAAGGGAACTCCCAACCCAATTCACGGGCAATTAAAGTTTCCGCATCCCTAGCAGAGGATTCGCCTTTTCGTGATGATTTTAATTTGGCGTTAAATGGAGTTTCAGTAATCGTCCAACTTCCTTGACCCATTGGTGCTTTAAACTGAGCTTTGGTTGAGTCATGTTTAACTTCCCAGATTATTCTTCCCGACCCACTATTTTTTCCATCATTGATAGCCATTTTTCCATTAAAAGACCATAATTTAACCTGATTCCATTCCGAAAGTTTGTCGTTAGGTTTAATTTGACTGCGGTTACAGGCAATCAGTAGACTGAAAATAAACAGCAGAATAACAAGCTTGTAAAAATGGTAGGACAACATGATGTTTGTTTTATTGTAAAGACCCTGTTGATTCTACATTTTTTAATTGGCGGATGCCAGTTTGGTGTGCGAATCTTTGGGCAATCCTTTGATATATTTTTGCTTAATCGATTGGCAGTATTTTTTCATGTTATCAATTGTGTCAATGACTTTAAAGTACCATTTTTCAAAATACTTGATTTCATCTAGCCAAATATCTGGATTTAGACCCAATCGAACAAGGATGTCGGATAAATTATCGGGAACATTGCCTTTGGATTTTCTTGACGCATCAAGGACTTGTGCTAGCATCGGATGGAACTTTCACACGATGTAATGTCACTATAAATTAACACCATACCTATTTAGTGCTTGACCGAGAAAGAATGTTCTACTGCGGAAGAGTTGGATTTGACCTAAATTTCCCATTATTCTCTTAAAATAATGAAATATTTTGCTTCAAACCAAACTTTCCCTCGCTACGATTCCTTTCTCGGTCAGGCACAAATTAACTTTTTAATGTCGACTATTTCTGTTTTTAGATTAACAATTTCTTTTAATACTTTATCAGTTTTTATTTCCTTGTTGTCTTTAGTTTTTGAAAAAGTGAAAAAAGGGGTGAGGCTTTCAATAATGCACTCAATAACTGTATCATCAATTTTAGTAATTGATTCAAGAGAAATGTTTTTCAAGTTTTCAACTGATTGAAGAACACTATACTTATTTGCGTAGCTCTTTCTAAGTTTAAAGAGTGAATTGTAATTTTTAATATTGAACGATAAACACCATATACCAGTCAGTGCGACATAGGGGGTGTGCGACTAAGCAGGATCATTCATTCAAGTGGGGCGAGTCCTATCTCGGCAAGGTTAGTGTTTGGATACATATTGTTTTAGGTTGATAATTTTAGTGTTATAATTGTAAACTGAATTTATAGGTTTTTGTTCTAGGCTGATTAGGGCTATTTCTTCAAGTAGGTCTCGAACTCGTTTTCTGTCTCTGGGGTCTAGTATTGCTGTAATTACCTGTCCATTACATTTTCTTTTGATGATTTTTGATAGACTGACTACGTCGTGTTCTTTTATATCAAAATGGGTAAATGCAACTAATTTTATAGCATTAGGGTTTGCTCCGGGAGATTCTAGAATGTCGTTGTAATATTGAAATTCTGAAAGTGGTGCAACTGAGGTTAAATCGACCAGTATTACATATATATCTGCATTGTTTACTGTCTGAAGTTGAAGGTAGCTGTAACGGCCTTGGCCGGGTGTTCCGAATATCTTCAGCTGAATTCCGTTTTCGTAGTTACAGTCGCAGTAATCTATGCCGATAGTTGTCTGTTCTTTCAAAAGCCCTATTGAATCAGTGGCATTGACATCGCAAATTACCAGGTTTTTAGATTGAGCTGAAATAATAGCTGTTGTTTTACCAGATCCGGGTCTGCCTAAGAAAACTACTTTTAGTTTTTTTAAAAGTTTTGGGTCGCTCATGTTTAATAACCTATCGGTTAATGGCGTTGTTTTAATTGGGGCAGGCGGTTTCTTAATTATAGATTTTCTATCCTTGTTCTTACCATAAATAAAACTAGTCAATATTTTTTTTATCGAAAATTTAAACTTGCTTTTAGCATGAGTTTTATTAACCAATAATGCAGATATTTTGTTTAAAGTTTTAACAAGTTCTGTGCTTCCAATGGGTAGATATAGTAGATGTTCAGTTGTTGAGGAATCACTTTGTCGTGGTTTTTTTTTGTCAACAATTCTTACGATATATTGCGATTTGTTTAGAGTGGTATTGGTATATTCGTCTGAAATAAAAACAACTTCAGCCATTGCGTCATTGGTATAATGAATAATCCATTTATTATTTAATTGATTTTTCAACAAATGGCAGTAAGCCCTTAGTAAGCTGGTTGTACTTTTACTTAAATTATGTGTGCACATAACTCTGGTGGATTTCTTGAACATAATCTTTACATCCTTATAACTTATTCAAAGTTTTCCAAAGTATGATTGATTTCTTTTATAGTAGATTTTGTGAAATTCAACATTTTTGCAATACCAAATGTGCGGTTACACACAACACCCAGAAACAGAGTGTTTTCTTTGTCATACATTTTAAATAAGCCAAATATGTTGTTTTCCATTATGGAAATGTTTTGTTGTAGCCGTTGTCTATAGAGTGAGTTAGCAAGTGATTCTGCAAGACCAAGTATGGAGCCAGAAATGGGTGTTAATTTTTCTAATTCATATTCCTCTATCGAGGATTGTAAAATCATATGACCATCTAAAGTAGAAATAAATATTGCCTCAGAACCTTTGACTTGTTCTAAGTATGTATCTAAAATATTTTTTAGTAATTCTAATAAATCTTGTTTTTCCATATGTAGCCTCTAATGACTTGAAATTTTATTAAGTAGTGTCTGACCGAGAAAGAAGTAATCTACTGCGGAAAAGCTGGATTTGACCAAAATTTTCCATTATTCTCATCAAATAGCCAGCTATTCTCTTCAAATAATGAAATATTTTGCTTCAAACCAGACTTTCCCTCGCTACGATTCCTTTCTCGGTCAGCCACTAAGTATGAATTGCGTTGGTTTTGTAAAATTGTATTTTGGTGACGGTTAGTAATTGACGATTCTTGTTTCTTACATAATTGGTCATTTAATCATGTTTGACTTTATAGTGGCGATATAGTTCAAAAAAAGTATTGATACATTTTATCTGTTTCTTCCATGGTTGTTTAACTCAATACGTTATATGAGCTCTGTTTAATGATTATTTGTATTTTTAGGTTTTAATGCCTATCTGAATAAATCCAGTAAGGCATTAAAATTAATACAAATGTTATTCTATACTTTCATTTCAGATTCTATATTTATGATTTTTCTTCTTGCGAGAGCTAAGTTTGATTTTGCTTTATTTAAGACAACATAAATAAACAAACCTACTTGGGTTGGCATAGGACGGATGACATGGTATTGAGTTTCTAAAGTAATCAAGATGTCTTCAATATTTCCTTTGACTCCTAGAGATTTCATGGTTTTTAACTTTGCTTTTACTACTTCTGAATTTCCAGCGGCGGCTAATTCCAAGTCTATTCCTCCTCCGTCTTCACCAAGAGACATACCAGATTCATAGTCAACAACACTACATGCTAGTGCTCCATCTATTTCCATAATTTCAGCTAAACTTTCTTTTAAATTTGACATAATTTTTCCTCATTAAATTTTAAGATGTGACAGGCCCAATTTCACTTCGAAAGAGCATTTTATTTTTTTATGCATGGCTATATTAATGATTTCCGTTTTATTTTCTATCAATCTATTTTAGGTTTACAAAGCATTTACAAAACATTTACAAAACAGGAACTATTTATATAACCATAATCGCATAATATACCATTATTGTGCTGTTGTAACTATTTTGCTCATAATTAACGAGTAACTAATATGGTTTAGCTTACGGCGTGTTCTTATTTCTTTAGAAGTTCACGCAACATGCCGTGAAACGGCAGTAATTTAAACAGTGATTTACCAAGCATTCTGTTAATTATGGTGTTTTAATTATACAATCAAACAAAGCTACTCTTGGCTGGTAGTATTGGCTATTTTTTCTATTTTAATACATGCCCCGTCCATAAAATCACACCATTAGGCGCATTTTTATGGACGGTATGTATGCCCTTATTCAGTCTCTCTCCCGCACACCCTGTCGATTATTGCCCTTCATTTTAAAACTGACTAATATTCCTGCTATCAATATCAACAATGCCCACCATGTATTAACAGGTATCATTTGTATTAACATAACACCGAATATCACTGGTGTCGCTACAGGCATACTGGTATCGAGTGTAGTTATCTGGGTTATAGGTGTAATAGGAACCGAGCATCCGCCTAAACCATTTGAATCATAATCTATAACATAACAGACCAGTGGATTTGGTGGTGCAGGTGACAATGCTACAGGCAAATTGTTAAACTGAAAACCGCCCATAGCATCGGTATTTAAACTACCTACAAACACATCGCCCACATCGTCACAATCAAAATCTCTTGACAAGCTGACTGTAACATTGCTGACCTCCTCGCCAATATCAAGCACCCCGTTAAATGGTGAATCATCACAATAGAATAAACCCGATATACTGCCTATTGACGCATATACACCTGCATCAATTGTTGGATTAACACTTGATAGATCAATATTTTGAACTTGACCAGTGACTGTATCCACATCTGAATCAACAGAATCATCGCCCCCTTGATTCTGCCCAGTAAATACAAAACCAGCTGGCAAGTTACTAAACTCAACACAATAACTGCCTGCATCAAGATTGGTAAAAAAGTAATAGCCATCTGATGCGGGAATACCACCATTTAATGTAACAGTGGAATCTACAGAAGGTGCACTACAGGTTCCATTATCATATAAGTTTACGGTAATCCCATTAACCCCTGGCTCATCCAGGTCCTGAATGCCGTTTTGGTTATTGTCATACCACACATAATCACCCAAGCCCAAAAGATCGTCAAAACCAAAATTATTATCGGTAATGTTTGGTGTATTTGTATCCAAGTCAGGTTCATTGGTGCTTGAAGTAATACCAGTATTACATGCACCTAAATCCGGATCGCTAACATCAACCTCGGTGATGTAACACAATGCGTTGCCAACAGAGCCTACTGGTAAATTAGCAAACAGGTAAGCACCGCTGCCATTGGTGTCTTGGGTAGCGGCTGTACCAGCATCACCACCATCAACCGTGTTGGAACAATTGGCATCGTTATACAAAGTAATCTGAATGTTGGGCAGTAAAGTATCACCATCACCAGCATCATACA
>CAZLZZ010000063.1:0-17085 GCA_964564165.1 uncultured Alcanivoracaceae bacterium
GAAGCATCTAATGGTGAGCACAGTCTAGAAAAATTAGGCAAAGCTGGAGCCAGTCGTTGGAGAGGTATTAGGCCAACGGTTCGTGGAGTTGCCATGAATCCTGTTGATCATCCACATGGTGGTGGTGAAGGCAGAACCTCAGGTGGTCGTCACCCTGTAACACCTTGGGGTATGAAAACCAAGGGTTATAAAACAAGAAAAAACAAGCGTACAGATCAGTATATTGTGCGTCGTAGAAATAAAAAATAGGTAAATAGATATGCCACGTTCTTTAAAAAAAGGTCCACACGTTGACCATCATTTAATGAAAAAAGTTCTCAAAGCGGTTGAGGAAAATAATAAACGACCCATTCAAACTTGGTCAAGACGGTCAATGATTCTACCAGAAATGGTTGGTCTAACTATCGCCATTCATAATGGCAGGCAGCATGTGCCGGTTTTGATTTCTGAAGACATGGTTGGTCATAAGTTGGGTGAGTTTTCACCAACTCGTACATTTAAAGGTCACTCCGGTGACAAGAAAGCCAAATAGGTATGATGATGGAAATTACAGCAAAACATATGAGAGCAGCGATCTCTGCACAAAAAGTACGTTTGGTTGCAAACCAAATACGCGGAATGCAGGTAGAAAAGGCCGAACAATTATTGGCATTTAGCCCAAAAAAAGCAGCACACTTGATTAAAAAAGTATTGATGTCAGCGATTGCAAATGCTGAACACAATGAAGGACTTGATGTGGATGAATTATATATCAGTACGATTACAGTAGATGAAGGCCCGACTTTGAAACGTGGTAGAGCACGCGCAAAAGGAAGGGGAACTAAAATTTTAAAAAGAACAAGCCACATCACTTTAAAAGTGGCTGAAGCTTCATAAGGGCAAAATTATGGGTCAAAAAGTACATCCAATTGGAATCAGATTAGGCATATCAAAGCCTTGGAATGCTACATGGTATGCAAATAAAAGAGATTTTGCTGATTACCTGATTAAAGATATAAAAGTTAGAGCATATCTAAGAAAAGAATTAGCCAATGCATCGGTTAGTAGAATTGAAATTGAACGCCCGGCTAAAAATGCGCGGATAACAATACACACGGCTCGTCCTGGTATAGTTATTGGTAAAAAAGGCGAAGACATTGAACGTTTAAAACAAGCCGTAACAAAAATGATGGGTGTTCCTACTCATATAAACGTAGCAGAAATCAGAAAACCTGAATTAGATGCAGATTTAATTGCTCAAGGTATTGCATCTCAGCTAGAAAGACGTATTATGTTCCGTCGCGCAATGAAGCGTGCAGTAAGTAGTGCTATGAGACTGGGTGCTTTGGGTATAAAAGTATCAGTAGGTGGTCGATTAAATGGTGCGGAGATTGCAAGAACTGAATGGTACAGAGAAGGACGCGTGCCTTTGCATACATTCAGAGCGAATGTAGATTATGCGATGGCTAAAGCACACACAACCTATGGTGTATTGGGTATTAAAGTATGGGTCTATAAAGGCGATGTATTTGATCTTCATGCGGCACAAGAACAAGAACAAAAGAAAGCCAAGAAACGGAGATAAACGATGCTTCAACCAAAAAGAACAAAATATAGAAAGCAGCAAAAAGGCCGTAATCGCGGACTGGCGCATGCTGGTAACAAAGTAAGCTTTGGTGAGTATGGTTTAAAAGCTACTGCCAGAGGATTTATGACAGCCAGACAGATTGAAGCGGGTCGTAGAGCAATTACTCGCCATGTAAGACGTGGTGGTAAATTGTGGATTAGAGTGTTCCCTGACAAGCCAATCACTGCAAAGCCAGTTGAAGTTCGTATGGGTAAAGGTAAAGGTAATGTTGAATATTGGGCAGCAGTGATTAAACCAGGTCGCGTGTTGTATGAAATTCAAGGTGTATCTGAAGAAATTGCAAAGGCAGCATTTTCAAGAGCATCTATGAAATTCCCTTTTAGTACAACATTTGTAAAAAGAACGGTGATGTAAATGAAAGTTAAGGAATTAAAAGCAAAGAACCCAGTTGAATTAAATGAAAAGTTAACTGAGTTATTAAAAAATCAATTTGATTTAAGAATGGCAAAAGGTAATGGTCAATTAACCAAAGGTCACGTATTAACAGAAGTTAGACGTAATATTGCCAGGGTTAGGACAATTATCAAACAAAATGAAGCAGGTAACAAATAATGACTACTGACAATAAAATATTGCGCACCAAACAGGGTGTCATCGTTAGTGACAAAATGGACAAAACTGTTACTGTTTTAATTGAACGCAAAGAAAAGCACCCCATTTATGGTAAGTATATAAAGCGTTCATCTAAGATTCATGCACACGATGAAGACAATAGTTTTAAGATGGGTGATAATGTGAAAATCACAGAAACACGCCCATATTCAAAAACTAAATCTTGGAAAGTAGTTGGTTTAGTTAATGCTGCATAATAAACTGCACAATAGCTAGTTCTAAAGCATTAAAGTATAGAGGTATAAACCATGATTCAAATGCAAAGTAGATTAAGCGCAGCTGATAACAGCGGTGCAAAAGAAGTGATGTGTATTAAGGTGCTTGGCGGATCTAAAAGAAGATACGCTGGTATTGGAGACATTATCAAAGTAACAGTAAAACACGCTATTCCTCGTGGAAAGGTTAAGAAAGGTGAGGTATATAATGCGGTTGTTGTACGTACACGTAAAGGTGTTAGACGTCCTGATGGTTCGTTAATCCGTTTTGACGGTAATGCTGTTGTTATGTTAAACGCCAAATTAGAGCCAATTGGAACACGTATTTTTGGCCCTGTAACAAGAGAATTGCGTTCAGAAAAGTTCATGAAAATTATTTCATTAGCTCCTGAAGTATTATAAGGTATTTAAGATGAAACGAATTAAAAAAGGTGATGAAGTCATAGTGATTGCAGGGCGCAGTAAAGGTACTCGTGGTGCGGTTATTGAAACATTAAAAAATGATAGGTTGATTGTTGAAAACGTTAACATGGTAAAAAAACATGTAAAAGTTGATCCCAGCAACCCTGAAAAGCCAAGTGGAATTATTTCTAAGGAAGCAACCATTCACGTATCAAATGTTATGTTATTTAACGATGCTACAGAAAAAGGCGATAGAGTTAGCTTTAAATACCTAAAAGATGGCAAAAAAGTAAGAGTATTTCGTTCTAACGGCGAAACAATTGACGCATAAATAGAGCATAAAAATGACTAGATTAGAAACATATTATAAAGAAACAGTTGTTCCTCAAATGATGAAGGAATTCAGTTACAAAAATGTTATGCAAGTACCAAAATTAATTAAAATTGGTCTTAATATGGGTGTAGGTGAAGCTGTTGGAAATAAAAAAATAATGGTCAATGCCACCAATGATATGGAAGCTATCGCTGGACAAAAAGCATTGGTTACTTTTGCTAAAAAATCAGTGGCGGGTTTTAAAATTCGTGATGGTTGGCCGATTGGCTGTAAAGTCACTTTGCGCCGCAACAAAATGTATGAGTTTTTTGACAGATTGGTAAATATATCCATTCCAAGGATTCGTGATTTTCGGGGTTTAAGCCCAAAATCATTTGATGGCCGTGGCAATTACTCAATGGGCATTAGAGAACAAATTATTTTTCCAGAAATTGAATACGACAAAATTGATACAATTCGTGGTATGGATATCACAATTGTTACAACAGCAAAAACTGATGAAGAAGCGAGAGCTTTATTAAAAGCATTTAGTTTCCCTTTCAAAAGTAAATAAGGTAAAGAACAATGGCAAAAGAATCAATGATTCAAAGAGATTTGAAAAGAACAAAAATTGTAGATAAGTATGCTAAGAAAAGAGCAGAAATAAAAGCTATCATTGCTGATCCTAAGGCGACTTATGAAGAAATGATGGATGCTCAAGTTCGTTTACAGAAATTGCCCAGAAATGCTTCACCATCAAGGCAAAGAAATAGATGTCAACTTTCAGGTAGACCAAGAGGTTACTACCGTAAATTTGGCTTAGCAAAAACACAGTTCAGAGAAGCTGCTATGCGTGGCGATATCCCTGGCTTAAAGAAAGCCAGTTGGTAATAGTTGGCTAAAGACGTTGGCTAAAGACGTTGGCTAAAGACGTTGAGACTAAATACGTTTAGATTAAAGACCGCCAGGTAAAAAACAGGAATAACATTATGAGTATGACAGATCCAATTTCAGATATGCTAACACGCATAAGAAATGCACAAATGGTAGCAAAAAAATCAGTAATGATGCCAGCTTCAAAAATAAAAAAGGGCTTGTGTTCAGTACTACAAAAAGAAGGGTATATCCGTTCTTTTGAAATGATTGATGCAAGTAATAGTGATACTGGTCACCCGCAAATTAAAGTAAACTTAAAATACTTTCAGGGAAAACCAGTTATTGAATATATCAACAGAGCGAGCAAGCCTGGGTTGCGTTTGTATAAAGGCAAACATGATTTACCTAAGGTAGATGCAGGTTTTGGTACAGCAATAATTTCTACTTCAAAAGGTCTGTTAACAGATTTTGAAGCAAGAGAAGCAGGTGTAGGTGGCGAAGTCATCTGTATCGTTAAGTAGGAGAATAATTATGTCAAGAATTGCAAAAAATCCAGTAACGATATTAGCAGGTGTAAGTGTAGATATTAAAGGGCAAACCGTGACGATTAAAGGGCCTAAAGGTACAGGTTCAATTGATGTGCATACAGCTGTTTCTATCAAAGAAGACAACGGTTCGTTAGTGTTCAGCCCAAAAAATGATGCTTCAATGCCTCTGACTGGAACTATGAGGTCATTGGTTAACAATATTGTTATTGGTGTAACTCAAGGTTATGAAAAAAAATTATTGTTGGTTGGTGTAGGTTATCGAGCAACTGTACAAGGTAAAGATCTTAAGTTGGCCTTGGGTTTCTCACATGACGTGATTTACAAAGCACCTGAAGGCGTTAGCTTTGAAGTACCTAAGAGCCAAACTGAAATTACAGTATCGGGCATCGACAAGCAAAAAATCGGGCAAGTATGCGCAGAAATCAGAGCGTTTAGACCACCTGAGCCTTATAAAGGGAAGGGTGTTCGTTATGCTGATGAGCGTGTGTTTAGAAAAGAAGCCAAAAAAGCTTAATTTGTAAGCTTAATTGTAAGCTTAACTATTAGCTTAATTAAATATTAAAGAACAAAAGATTCGAGTAAAAAAATGAGTAATACTAAAAACAAAGCAAGATTAAGAAGAGCAAAAACAACACGAGCAAAAATTCGTAGAATGGATGTTCCTTCTTTATCAATTCACAGAACGGACAAAAATTTATATGCTCAAATAATTTCAGGTGATGGTTCGCAAACTATTGCCAGCGCTTCATCATTAGAGAAAAAACTAATTAAAGGAAAAGCATCAGGTAAAAACATTGATGCAGCTAAAATTATTGGTAAAGCGATTGCCCAACGAGCTATAAAAGCAGGCGTAGATAAAGTTGCGTTTGACAGATCAGGTTTTCTTTACCATGGTAAAGTCAAAGCATTGGCAGAAGCAGCAAGAGAAGCAGGTTTAACAATTTAAGCCTAGCGCGATTTGAGTCAAAACATAAAAAATTAACAAAGGTAAATAACAATGGCGAGCGTAGATAGAAATAAAGATGAAGGTGATGGTCTTTTAGAACGTTTGGTAGCGGTTAACCGCGTATCAAAAGTTGTAAAAGGTGGTCGTCAATTTAGTTTTACTGCATTAACAGTAGTTGGTGACGGTAATGGTAAAATTGGATTTGGTTATGGTAAAGCAAAAGAAGTACCAATAGCTATCCAAAAAGCAATGGACAAAGCACGTAAAAATGTTATCCAAGTAGACCTAAAGGAAGGAACACTTTGGCATCCAATAAAAGCCAAACACTCAGGATCAAAAGTATATATGCAACCTGCATCAGATGGTACTGGTGTAATTGCTGGTGGTGCTATGCGTGCTGTATTTGATGTGGTAGGCGTACACAATGTATTGGCTAAATCACAAGGATCAAACAATCCGCAAAACCTAGTTAGAGCAACAATCAATGGTTTGATGAATATTACTTCACCAGATTCTATTGCTGCTAAACGTGGGAAAACTGTTGAAGAGGTAATGCAAAATCATGGTTAAAAGTAAAAAAAGTTCTAAAACAATAAAAGTTACCTTGACGAAAAGCACCATTGGCGCTTTGAAAAATCATAAAGCTTGTGTTTCTGGACTAGGTCTGCGCAGAATGCGCCACACGGTTGAAGTAATCGATACTCCTGAAAACAGAGGAATGATTAACACAGCAATTCACTTATTAACAGTTGAAGAAGCGCAATAATTAGGCGGATATTAAAATGCATTTAAATACAATAAAACCTGCTGCTGGTAGTAAAAAAGCAGCAAAAAGAGTAGGCAGAGGAATTGGTTCAGGTTACGGTAAAACTTGTGGAAGAGGCCATAAAGGTCAAAAATCACGATCAGGTGGTTGGCACAAAGTAGGTTTCGAAGGCGGTCAAATGCCTTTGCAGAAACGCCTTCCTAAATTTGGTTTTGCTTCAAGAATGGCAAAATACAGTGCCGAAGTATGTTTATATCACCTAGATGCTTTGAAAATTGATACAGTGGATTTGGCTGTACTTATTGAAAAGGGTTTAGTAAAAAGGTTTGTTAAAAAAGTCAAAGTAATCAATACTGGGACAATGAGCAAGTCAATTAAAGTTGTGGGGTTGATCGTTACAAAAGGCGCTCAAAAAGAAATTGAAAAAGCAGGCGGATCAGTAGAGTAGAAAATAATTATGTCAGCATCACAACAACAAGTTCAAAAAATGTTAGGAAACAAAAACAATTATTCTGAATTAAAATCAAGAATTTGGTTCGTTATTGTTTCATTGGTTATCTTTAGACTGGGTTCTTATATACCCGTGCCTGGGGTAAATCCAAAAGTATTGTCCTCTATACTGGAATCTCAAAGTGGTGGATTGCTTGACATGTTTAATATGTTCTCAGGTGGCGCATTGGGTAGATTCTCCTTGTTTGCTCTTGGTGTGATGCCCTACATTACTGCTTCTATTATTGTTCAGATTCTAAGTCACTCTGTTTCGTCGTTAAAAGAATTAAAGAAAGAAGGCGAATCTGGTCGTAAAAAAATTACTCAATATACCAGATATTTCACTGTAGTATTGGCTGCGTTTCAGGCCTATGCCATATCGTTTTCCCTGCAACAAATGGGCAGCAGTGGCGGTGTAGATGTCGTTCCAAACCCAGGGTTTGGATTTTTGTTTCCAGCAACTATAGCCTTAACCGGTGGAACGGTGTTCCTTATGTGGATGGGTGAACAAATTACCGAACGTGGTATTGGTAATGGTATCTCATTAATAATTTTTGCTGGTATTGTAGTAGGCTTGCCTTCTGCGATTGGTACAACCTTCTCAATGGTCAGTGAAGGAAATTTAAATGCACTGGCTGCATTGTTCTTCTTAGTGCTTGCGTTGGCTGTTACTTACTTTGTTGTTTTTGTCGAAAGAGCACAGAGAAGAATAACCATGCAATATGCACAGCGAAGAGGCAGAATGGCTGCCAATATGCAAAGTTCATATTTGCCTCTTAAAGTTAATATGGCAGGCGTGATTCCTGTAATATTTGCATCAAGTTTGGTCTTGTTCCCAGGAACATTGGCGCAATTCTTAAGCCAGAATGAAGGCATGGGATGGTTGATAGATGTTTCGGCATGGCTAGCACCTGGAAATGTTTTGTACATGATTATGTTTGGCGGATTGATTGTTTGGTTTGCTTTTTTCTATACGGCATTAACATTTGACCCTACTGAAATGGCAGATAACTTAAAACGATCAAGTGCAGTTGTACCAGGGATAAGACCGGGTAAACATACGGCAGATTATATTGATACAGTAACTACAAAAATCACCTTTTGGGGCGCACTCTACTTGCTAGGTGTAAGTTTAATGCCCCAATTTATACTAAATATTTGGTCGGTTCCATTTGCCTTAGGCGGGACCTCCTTACTGATTGTTGTCGTAGTGGCAATGGATTTTATGTCACAATTACAAACACATTTGATGTCGGGCCAATACGATAGCTTGATGAAAAAATCAAATTTAAAAAATTACGGTAAATCTGGTGTTCAAAAAAGTTAATTAAAGTTTGTTATTTAATTGATAAATTCCATTTGTTTGGTGGAATTGAACACACAGTAAACAACTCTAAACTACGTGCGTAATGCGTAAAAAATGATTTAGAGTACATAATGATTTTATATAATCCTATATATATAACACTAGAGTAGTGTTTTTATTGAGATTTATGAATTAAATGCATTAAAGACAATGGCTTACTTGCTACGTGTCTTTTTTGTATGTATAATGCACGGCTTTTTTAAGCCAAAGTAGTTTTGTAAGTGTATTTGATTTTGTATTGAATGCTCAATAAAACAACAAAAATAATACTATATTTAGGAGAATTAAATGGCGCGTATAGCAGGTGTCAACATACCAGTTTATAAACATGCGTGGATAGGTCTTACCAGTATTTTTGGTATAGGCAGAACCAGAGCATATCTCATTTGTGAGAACGCAGGTGTGAACCCGACCACTAAAGTAAGAGACTTAGATGAAGGTTCATTAGAAAAAATCCGTGGTGAAGTTGCAAAGTTCGATGTTGAAGGTGACTTAAGAAGAGAAGTTGCTATGGATATTAAACGTTTGATGGACTTGGGTTGTTATCGAGGTTTGAGACACAGAAGAGGCTTGCCTTGTCGTGGTCAAAAAACCAAAAACAACGCACGCACAAGAAAAGGTCCCAAAAGGCCTATCAAACGTTAATCAACAGATTCGTTAATCAATAGTTTGGACAAATAAACGAGAAAAAGTTATGGCAAAACCACAAAAAACAAAGAAAAAAGTAAAAAGAACCGTTGTCGATGGAATCGCACACGTTCATGCTTCTTTTAATAATACAATTATCACATTAACTGACAGACAAGGAAATGCACTGGCTTGGGCTACTGCTGGTGGTGCTGGATTTAGAGGTTCGCGTAAAAGCACACCTTTTGCTGCACAAGTTGCTGCGACTAATGCGGGTAAACTAGCACAAGATTTTGGACTTAAAAATCTAGAAGTGCGCATCAAAGGACCCGGACCTGGCCGCGAATCTTCGGTTCGTGCATTGCACAGTCTAGGTTATAGAATTACAAATATTATAGATGTTACGCCAATACCACATAATGGTTGTCGTCCATCTAAGAAAAGAAGAGTGTAAGGAGTAATATTATGGCTAGATATATTGGACCTACTTGTAAATTAGCAAGACGTGAAGGCACTGATTTGATGTTGAAGTCACCTGCGAGAGCAGTTGAAACAAAATGTAAATTGGATCAAGTTCCTGGGCAACATGGGGCAACACTGCGCCGTGGCAAGCCTACAGACTATGCATCACAGTTGCGTGAAAAACAAAAAGTAAGAAGGATTTATGGTGTATTAGAAAAGCAATTCAGAAACTACTACAAAAAAGCAGCGAAACAAAAAGGTGCGACAGGTGAAAACTTATTAACACTGCTTGAAACTCGTCTAGATAACGTTGTTTATAGAATGGGTTATGCAGTTACTAGAAGTGAAGCAAGGCAGTTGGTTTCTCACAAAGCAATCGAAGTGAATGGTAAGACCTGTAATATCCCTTCGTTGCAAGTCCATGAAGGTGATGTTGTTTCAATTCGCGAAAAAGCTCAAAAGCAATTGCGTATTAAAGAAGCACTGAGTTTATGGCAAGAAATGAGCTTATTCGCTGATTGGGTTAGCGTTGATGCGGGTAAAATGACAGGCACATTTAAAAATGTTCCTTCAAGAGAGGATTTGCCAGCAGAAATCAATGAAAATCTAATTGTGGAATTGTATTCTAAATAAATAACTAAAGAGGAATTTCTTATGTCAGATATTTTGGCAAAATTATTGCGCCCAAGAGTGGTTTCAGTAAAAGAAGAGTCAGCAAACAAAGCGGAAATTGTAATCGAACCGTTGGAAAGAGGTTTTGGTCACACACTGGGCAATTCATTTAGAAGATTGTTGTTATCTTCGATTCCAGGTTATGCAATAACAAACATCCAAATTGATGGTGTTTCGCATGAATTTTCAACCATTGAAAATGTTAAGGAAGATGTGGTTGAGATATTACTAAACCTTAAGGGTGTAGCAATTTCGGTAGAAGGCCGTGAAGAAGATGAGTTTGAAGTCACTTTATCAAAAAGTGGTGCTGGGGTGGTGACTGCTGGAGACATACAAATGTCTGATGGCATGAGTGTTGCTAATCCTGACCATGTGATTTGTCACTTATCTGGCAAAGCTTCAATTAATATGACAATGCTTGTTAAAGAAGGCATTGGCTATGAGCCTGCGAATAAAAACTTGAAAGACGATGAATCACGTTCAATTGGATCTTTGCTACTTGATGCCAGTTATTGCCCTGTTAAGCGCGTTTCTTATGAAGTCGAAAATGCCAGAGTTGAACAAAGAACTAACTTAGATAAACTGATTCTTAGTATAGACACAGATGGCTCTATAACTGCTGAACAAGCGGTTCAAATGGCAGCCAGGATTTTAATCGAACAAATGGCTGTATTTGTTGATTTTGAAATGTCTGCACCATTAGAAGAAGAATCTGAAGAAGAAAAGTTGAATCCAATTCTACTTAAGCCCATAGATGAGCTTGAGTTAACGGTTAGATCAGCTAACTGCCTAAAAGCAGAAAACATACAATATATTGGTGATTTAATCCAAAGAACAGAAGTTGACTTATTGAAAACTCCTAATTTGGGCAAGAAATCATTGAATGAAATAAAAGCAGTTCTCGCAGAAATGGGTTTGAATTTTGGTGTTCGCATAGACAATTGGCCACCAGCCTCAATCCGCACTGTAGAACGTTTACTAGGATAATAGGTGAGATAAAATGCGTCATAGAAAATCAGGTCGTCAACTTAATAGAAACAGTTCACATCGCAAAGCGATGTTTAAAAATATGGCTGCTTCTTTATTTGAACACGAATTAATTAGAACAACTTTACCTAAAGCAAAAGAATTGCGCATGGTTGCTGAACCATTAATAACTATTGCTAAAACCGATAGTGTGGCTAACAGAAGGTTAGCGGCATCTAGACTACCTAGCGAACGCAAAGACGTGGTAAAAAAATTGTTTGAAAAATTAGGCACAAGATACCAAGACCGTCCAGGCGGATACTTAAGAATTCTAAAGTGTGGTTTCCGTACAGGTGACAATGCACCAATGGCCTATGTTGAATTGGTTGATAGACCAAGACCAACAGCAGCAACAGAAGATTAAACCCTGTTTAATTAGGCTTTTTGAAAACCCAGTTTATCTGGGTTTTTTTTTGCTTTATAGTTTATAGAATAGCAAAAAAAAAATAGATTTTACAATTTTTGAAATAATTTAATCAAAAATTCATAAATTAGTCGTATATATAAATACTATAGTTACAATTCATCATTCTAAATAAAAAAACAGAATTGAATATGTATGTTAAATCATTAAGGCTTTATAGTTTTCTTCCGGTATTGGCAACTGTGTTGCTGTTGGCTTATGCCTATTATGTACAATATGTCGATTTTCTTGACCCATGTCCATTGTGTTTGGCTCAGCGATTTATTTTTTTTATCATCGGGATACTTTATTTATTGACGCTCATTTATCCACCTCGGTATTTATGGAGAAAGGTTTCAGCGGTGATTATCATACTGGTTTCTCTCGCAGGTAGTTTGATTTCAGCAAGACATGTTTGGCTGCAAAATTTACCCGCTGATGAAGTGCCAGCTTGCGGCCCGGGATTGTCATATATGTTGCAAAACTTTCCTTTAGGTTCGGTGCTAAAAGATTTGTTTACAGGCTCTGGTGAATGTGCTGAAAGTTCATGGCGGTTAATGGGTCTAAGCATGCCTACTTGGACGTTAATTACTTTTATAGGTTTTACTATCTATACAATTCTTTGGGCAAGACTAAAAAAAACATGAATACAAATAATAAACAATGGTATCTAGATAGCTGGAAAAACAAAGAAATTAGGCAGCAACCCACATATCCAGATCAGAAAATGCTTGAAAAAGCGGTGAATAAATTATCAAATCTACCGCCATTGGTAACTTCTTGGGAAATTTATAAACTCAAAGAAAAATTAGCCGAAGTACAACAAGGTAAACGATTTTTATTACAAGGTGGCGATTGTGCAGAAAGTTTTGATGATTGTAATTCATCGATTATTTCAAATAGATTAAAAGTATTGTTGCAAATGAGTTTGGTGTTGATTCATGGATTAAAAATGCCAATAGTTAGAATTGGACGTTTTGCAGGACAGTACGCTAAACCACGTTCATCAAACGATGAAACAAAAGATGGCGTTACTCTGCCATCATACCGAGGTGACTTGGTCAATAAAATCGCCTTTGATGAAAAATCAAGAGTACCAGACCCAACACGGATGCTTGTAGGTCATGCTTCATCTGCTATGACGTTAAACTTTGTGCGGGCATTAATCGATGGTGGTTTTGCAGATATTCGCCATCCAGAGTATTGGAACTTGGCATGGTTGGAACATTCTGGTGATTCTACTGAATACCAAGACATGATGAAAACAATCAGTGAATCAATTGGCTTTGCAGAAATACTGGCTGGGCGTAGATTGGGCAATTTATCGCGTGTTGATTTCTATTCTTCTCACGAAGCTTTACACTTGCATTATGAACAAGCACTGACACGAGAAGTACCAAGACAAAAGGGCTATTTTAATTTAGGCACCCATTTTCCTTGGATTGGCTTAAGAACCAATCAATTAGACAGCGCGCATGTTGAATTATTAAGAGGCATTAACAACCCCATTGGAATTAAAGTAGGAAAAGAAACCAGTAAAGAACATTTGTTGGGCTTGTTAAATGCTTTGAATCCGACAAATGAACCAGGTAAAATCACCTTGATTCATAGGTTTGGGGCAAATAATATTGAAAAAAACCTGCCAAGACTAATTAAAATATTACAAGAAGAAGGTTATGGAGTCGTTTGGTGTTGTGATCCCATGCATGGCAATACAGAAAGCACATCAAATGGTTACAAAACACGTAAATTTAATAACATAAAACGCGAAGTTGAATTATCTATGGAGATTCATCAATCTGAAGGTTCTTATTTGGGTGGTGTACATCTTGAATTAACAGGTGAAAATGTCACAGAGTGTTTGGGTGGAGCGCGCGAGTTAAATGAGAAAGATCTAGAACGGGCTTATAAAACACAAGTTGACCCAAGGTTAAATTATGAACAATCGCTCGAAATGGCAATGGCTATAGTGTCAAAATATAATCAGTAAACAATAACGTAACTACTAATGCAAGGGGATAAAAAATGTCAAATATATCCGTACATTCTGAAATCGGGAAATTAAACACTGTCATCATTCATCAGCCAGGTAATGAGATGGAGAACATGACACCAGCAACAGCACAAGAAGTGTTGTTCGATGATATCTTGAATCTAGACCTTGCATTAGAAGAACACAGGCAATTAACAGGAGTTTTGCGAACAGTAGCAAAAGTACATGAATTTTCAGATTTATTGTGTGATGTATTAAAGAACGATAAAGTGAAACTGCAATTGTTAAAAGATGTGTGCAACCTATATGGTCACCCTGAGCTCATTGATGATCTGGCACAATTAGAACCTAGAGCATTGTCAGAACAGTTTTTTGCTGGCACATTACTAGAAAAAAATACTTTAGAACGATTTTTGAGCGATTCAAGACACGCCATTCCACCCTTGCCCAATGCCTTTTTTACACGTGATGCTGTTATGTGCGTGTATGAAAACATCATCATTGGATCTATGGCGCACAAAGTTAGATTAACCGAAGCTTTGTTGTTGAGATACATTTTTAGCCACCACCCTGAATTAGGTGTCAATAATTTCTATCATGATGGCACTAGAAAACAAGTTGAAGAAGTGACAGTTGAAGGCGGGGATATTTTGGTTATCAAAGAAGATTTGTTGATTATTGGATTCAGCGAAAGAACCTCAGCAAAGGCGATTGATACTCTTGCAAAAGAAATGTCTAGAGATAAGGAGAAGCTGGATATTTTGGTTGTAGGATTACCCAAGATTCGTGCAACCATACACCTGGATATGATTTTCACCATGTTAGATGTGGACAAGTTCATGGTGTTTCCACCATTGGTTACAGGGCCCAATAAGTGCAAAAGCTACCACATGCGTTGTA
This sequence comes from uncultured Alcanivoracaceae bacterium, assembly GCA_964564165.1. Classification (GTDB taxonomy): domain Bacteria; phylum Pseudomonadota; class Gammaproteobacteria; order Xanthomonadales; family Marinicellaceae; genus NORP309. The sequence goes on from CAZLZZ010000063.1 coordinate 14,244, forward strand.
GCAATGGTAATATTGAATCCATTACTGAATATTCGGGTTTGCCCAAAGCCATGCGTTCGTTGGGAATTGAGGCGACTTTTATTAACTGTGGTGACGACAAGCCTTTTGCTCAAGAAAGAGAGCAATGGACTAGCGGCGCTAATTTTTTCACTTTCGCCCCAGGTCAGATTATTGGTTATACTCATAACAAGGAAACATTTAATGCATTAGACAAAGCGGGATTTGAAATCATTGCAGCCAATGACATTATAACAGACAAGAAGAGCATCAAGAGTGGTCAATTAATTGCTGTGGCCATGGATGGAGCGGAATTGAGCCGTGGCGGCGGTGGTTGTCGTTGTATGACGATGCCTGTTCATAGGGATAAAGTGAACTGGTAGACAGAATTAAATTAACTAATCTGATACAATGTAACATCTAAAAATTATTGCCAATAAATGATAAGTTTTGAGACCACCACAAACGAGAAGATTCAACTGAATATTATGATTTTGGTGGTGTTGAGTACGGTTATATTGTTGTTGATTAATTTTTCCTTCTATAGTTTCAAAGACCAATTTAACCTGTTTGATTTATTTTCCGATCTGTTTTTATTGTTTACAACATTTTATTTAATTTACATTACACATAAAAACAGTAAGGTTAAGAGTGGTTTTTATTATTATACTGCTATAGGTTTTTCTTTTCTTTTCTTTGGTCTGTTAGTACTTACATTGAGTCATATTTTCATTTACCCCAAAGCTATTGTAGATTTGTCGGTAAAATCTTTGTTTTTATTGGGCTATGGTTTACTGGCAATTGGTGTAACCAAATGGATCAAATTCAATGAATCAAGAAGGCAAGAATTAAGCATTCAAGCCAATACTGATGAATTAACAGGGTTGTTGAATCGGAGATCATTCACGAGTTTCATTAAATTTGAGTTTTTCAGTTCACAAACAAATGCAACAGTGTTCTCTCTGATTATCATTGATATAGATTTTTTTAAACGGGTGAATGATGCACATGGACATTTGGCTGGAGATGAAATTTTAAAACAATTGGCAGATGTTCTACAAACAGGTTTTAGAAGGTCAGATAAGGTTTCTAGGTGGGGAGGAGAAGAGTTCGCAGTTCTTTTGCCAGATACGAACTTGGTAAATGCCACCAGTGTCGCTGAAAAATTAAGGTTAAAAGTAGAGCAAAATCTGTTTAATTTATCCTCTATAGATATAAACCTTACTATTAGTGCAGGAGTGTCAGAATCATTAACTACAGATGCTGATGTTGATGATATAATCAAGCGTGCAGATGAGGCATTGTATCTTGCAAAAAACTCTAGAAACTCAGTGCGTTCAATAAAAATCTTAAATGCATAAAAGTTTAAATGCATAAAAATTTAATGCATAAAAGCATTAACTCTAAATAATTTACTCTAAAAAAAATATGGCAATACTTTCCCTAATAAATGTATCCTTAGACTTTGGTGCAGAACCTCTTTTGGATGAAATCAATTTTTCCATCAACAAAGGTCAAAAAATTTGTTTGATTGGTAGAAATGGTGAAGGCAAATCATCATTGATGAAACTGCTTACTGGTGACATTCCTTTAGAGCATGGAGAGATTCGAAGGCACGGATCAGCCAAAGTTGGAATGATGGAACAAAATGTTCCCACCAACAAGGATAACGATGATATTTATACTTTAGTAGCAAAAGCTTTAGGTGTTGCTGGCCAAGATATTATCGAATATCATCATGCTCTGAATCATGATTTGGATACGATTGATGAAATTGGTGAACGAATTACTGACAGTGACTCATGGACCTTGCTAAACACGATAGAAACCGTTATTTCGCAGCTTAATTTAGACAAAGATCAGATATTTAATGAGCTCTCTGGTGGCGTTAAAAGACGAGTGGTACTGGCACGGGCATTGGTGCAAGAACCTGACCTGTTGTTATTGGATGAGCCAACCAATCACTTAGACATTGAAACCATAATTTGGTTAGAAAAATTTGTCAAAAGTTTAAATATAGCGGTGTTGTTTATTACCCATGACCGGGCATTTTTAAAAAATATAGCCACAGGAATTTTAGAATTAGACCGTGGTAAAATACATTATTATGACTGTGATTACGATACCTACTTGGTCAGAAAAGATGCGCGTTTGGATGCCGAAGACAGAGAAAACAAACTGTTTGATAAAAATCTAGCCAAAGAAGAAGTATGGATACGCCAAGGCATTAAAGCAAGAAGAACCCGCAATGAAGGACGTGTGAGGGAATTAAAGAAATTGCGTATTGTTCGCAGTCAGCGACGTGTTCAAAGTGAATCAGCGCAAGTGCAAATCAATATAGCTGATAAGTCCGGTAAGAAAGTGATAACAGCAGAGAATATCAGTTTTGGTTGGGGTGAAGGTGATTCTCAGAAATTGCTATTTGAAAAATTCTCAGCCAAAATTCGCCGTGGAGACAAAATTGGTATCATTGGCAAAAATGGCGTGGGCAAAACCACATTGGTCAATATGTTGTTGGGTGAATTAGAACCCTTAACAGGTACTATCAAGCATGGCGTCGGTCTTGAAATTGCCTATTTTGATCAATTAAAAGGCAATCTTAATTTGGAAGACACGGTTGCCAACAACTTAAACCAAGGCACAGATGAAATAGTCATCAATGGTAATCCTACCCATGTGATTTCCTATTTGCAAAAGTTCTTGTTTCGACCTGATAAAATACGTGCACCAGCCAAAGTGCTTTCTGGTGGAGAGCGTTCTCGTTTGTTGTTAGCAAGATTATTTGCACGACCTGCTAATGTTTTGGTTTTAGATGAGCCAACCAATGACTTGGATATGGAAACAT
>CAZLZZ010000064.1:0-17054 GCA_964564165.1 uncultured Alcanivoracaceae bacterium
ACAAACGGTTCAGATTGTGGCTCGTGCCTCGCACAATCTAACCTTATTCGTTATGCCAAAAAAAGGCAGATGTAATAAAATTGAAGCACAACGAGAAAGCAGTACAGAGTTCAAAACAGCGAAGAGAAAACATTCTGCTGTAGAATCAGGAATAAATGCACTTGAAGTTCATGGACTGGACAAATGTTTAGATCATGGTATCCACGGATTTAAACGCTATATTGCAACCGCAGTAGTCGGCAGGAATTTACAAAAGCTCGGGTCAACTTTTATAGCAAAGGAACTGGCAAAAATAAAACGCAAGGAAAAAATTCGAAATATAACTGCCTAAATGAGCAAGATGTGAGTTAGATTGAATGCCACAGGATTAGTTTGTTTTGAATAAGTGAATTTATTGATTTTGGGCTACCACTTGACGATTTTTATTCAAAAGGTGGCTAAAATTCGGTTTTAGAAATTTTGGCTTCAGCTGAGACTGAGCTTGTGTCGCAAAACTGTATTTCTCGGTCAGGCACTAATTAAGATGAGTTTAAGCGATTGGTAATGAGAGTAAATCCTTCCTGTCATGGATAAGCTGAGTTGAACATAAATTTAATACGTCTGGTGTTTTTTTACAATCACTGCTGCCAATTTGAATAACTTAAGGCGAATAGTTGCAACCTGAGACTTTGCAAACCTTGTACCAACCATTGCTGTTCTTCTCATGTTTTCAATTAAAACATAAGCAATAGACGACAACATCAGGCTCTTCACCGCTTATATAAATATTCAGGCTAGGCTTATCGTGTTATTAAAATAGCTTTCTTTGCCATTATTTCTTGTAAACCCCATTGTGTTTTCTGAAATATGCGGGTTGGTTAGATGGCACTTGTGCTGCAATTAAATAAGTCCTGCCCAATATTTGGCTCACGACTATCAAATAGAGGTGTTTTTCGTAGATATTTGGAAAAACATTAAAAATAAGTTAATATTTAGTATAAATTTTGTTACTATAGGCATATGTGGAATGGAAATCTGCGAAATTAATTAGCAGGGAAAGACAACTAAACAAACCTTTTGCCGTTAAGGCTAGGAGTATAATGTAGATGAAAAATAAACGTAATCCTATGTATCTAGCGATTCAATCTGTTTTAGCAACCGGTGTTCTGTTATCAGCAGGCACAGTATTTGCTCAAGACGATGATAAAGATAGTGTAGCATTAGATCGAGTTGTAACAACGGGTACACATATCCGTGCAACTGATCTAGAAAACGCTGCACCAGTATTTTCAATTGATCGCGAAGATATTCAAAGAACTGGTTTAACTGATGTTGGTGATTTACTTCGCCAAATTCCTGCTGCAGGAGCATCATTAAACTTATCAAATAACAATGGTGGTGACGGATCAATCGAAGTCAATTTGCGTAACTTAGGTGCAACCCGTACCTTAGTATTGGTAAATGGACGTCGTTGGGTCAAGACCATAGGCGGTACCGCTGATTTAACCACTATCCCTATATCAGTTATTGAACGCATTGACGTACTTAAAGATGGTGCTTCTGCTATTTATGGTTCTGATGCGATTGCTGGTGTAATTAACATCATCACACGTTCAGACTATGAAGGTGTTGAAGTCAGTTCATACTATGGCAAAACATCCGAAGACGATGGCGCGCGCCAAACTTTTGATATTTCTATGGGAACTTCAAGTGACCGTGGCAGCGTTTTCTTTAATGCTTCATACACAAAAATTGAAGCCATAAGTGCTGCTGATCGTGAAATTTCACAATTGCCACAATACGGTACAGGCAATAGAGGTGGTAGTTCAGGAACGCCTATGGGCAGATTTATGATATTCCAACCACCTGGATCTACTCCAATTACTGCAGCATGTGGCAATCCGTTTGGAATTGGTTTGTCAAACTGTACAACGACACCGGGTTCCAATGGGTTTAATTCTCCTGGTGACCCAGATTTAATTCCGTTTAACGATGATACACGATTTAACTTCGCTCCAGATAATTTTTTAATTACCCCGCAAGAAAGAACTTCTATGTATGTACAGGGTAAGTACCAATTGTCTGACAATATCTCTGTATCTTCAGAAATGTTATTTAACCGCCGTGAGTCTAACACTTTGTTGGCACCACAGCCGCTATTCTTTGGTGCTGCTTTTGGTAATAGACCAGGTGTTAACATTATTGATATTGGTGCAAACAATCCGTTTAACCCATATGGTGTCGATATACCAGGTACTTATATTTATTTAATAGGTCGCAGAATGATAGAAGCTGGAAACCGTATCTTTACCCGTAGGGTCGATACTTTCAGTTATGGAATTGGTTTTGAAGGCTATATTGATGCTGGTTCTGGATGGGACTGGAGTGTTAATTATTCACTGGGTAGAACTGATTTAGCCATCACCAACGAAGGTGAATTAAATATGACACGTGTTACTCAAGCTTTGAGTAATGAGTGTGTTACTGCAGTCGGTATTGCAGCAGGTTGTGTTCCATTAAACTTGTTTGGTGGAGTAGGTACAATTACCCAAGAGATGGCAGATTATATTACTTTCCGCGGTCAGAGAACTTCGCAAAATAAATTAATCACATATAGCGCAGTGGTCAGTAGTGAGTTGACTGAATTACCAGCTGGCCCCCTTGGTTTTGCTGCGGGTTATGAGCGCAGAAGAGAGTCAGGCTTTAATCAGCCAGACTATATTGTTGTTACTGGTCAAACTTCTGGTAACCAACAGAATCCTACTTCTGGTGCAACTACGGTTAATGAATTTTTCCTTGAGTTCAATGTTCCTATCCTTTCAGGAGTTGTTGGTGCAGAAGTATTAGAAGCTTCATTTGCTGCCAGATATTCTGATTATGATCTTTTTGGTTCTGATACCACTGTTAAATTTGGCATGAGATGGAAGCCATTCGAAGATTTGTTGATTCGTGGTACATACTCTGAAGGGTTCAGAGCGCCGAATATCGCTGAATTATTTGGTGGTGGTGGAGATTCGTTCCCTAATCTAGCTGATCCTTGTTCAGGCAATGCTGATGACGATGAAAACGGTAACGGTGTTCAAGATGATCCCAATACACTGCCTGGTTGTGTTGGTATTCCTTCAAGCTATAATCAAGCAAACTCACAAATTAGAATCACTGTGGGTTCAAACGAGAACTTAACTCCTGAAGCATCAGAGTCTTTCACTCTTGGTATGGTTTATGAGCCGAGTTTTGCTGATGGTTTGGTATTAACTTTAGATTACTATGATATTGATATTCAAAATGTAATTACAACTTTGGGAGCAAGCACTGTTCTTAATGTTTGTGCTTCTGATGGAGTAACTTTGTGTGAATTGGTTACTAGACTACCTAGTGGTGCCGTTATAGACGTGTTAGCTAATGGTAGAAATCAAAGTGCCAGACAAGTAACAGGTTATGACTTCAATGTAAGTTACAGCTTTGATACAGATTATGGTTTATTCAAAGCCATTTGGGATACTGCATTTACTGATTCATTCATTATAACAAACGAATCTCCTTTAGATGGCTCATTAAATGAAATAGACTTAATGGATGTTGATAACAGTGGTTTTGAATTACCAAGAATCAGGTCAAACATGACCCTTGATTGGGCTTATGGCGATTGGAGTGTCAATTGGCAATCCCGTTTCACAGAAGGACAAACGGAGAGTTGTAATGTAACTAACTCAAGATTAGTTCCTGCATCTGCAGGGGATCTTGGTGGTGCAGTAGCAGCTGATTTCTTGTTATGTAACAGAGTGGGTGATGGTGATGTAAATGATACCGATACTTATGAGCAAAACTACATTGGTGGTTATACTGTTCATGATGCTAACGTGACTTATCACCTAGCTGATTATGACATGAACTTCTCAGTAGGTATTGAGAACTTATTTGATAAGACTCCACCTATTTCTACTCAAGCATTTGCCAACAGCTATAACGCTGGTCTATATGATGGTGCAGGTCGCTTTTGGTGGGTTAGAGTTAGTAAGCGTTTCTAAAAAGGTTTCTAAAAAAATAGAAACTTAAGTTAGCTTTACACATTAAGTAGAGAAGAAGTATAATAAAGCCCGTCTAGTACGGGCTTTATTTTATGTTACAAATCAAACAAAAGGACTGTGAACAACACAGTCGATATTTAATACAGAACCAAAACCTTAAAATCACTGATTTTTTGAATGAAGATTTTGCTAAGCGCTTGTCAAAATGCTTGGAAGACGAAGTGGATTGGGGTCTAGCGTGCCGAATTGATGCAGAGCCCAACACCTTTCTAAAAACAGCAGACATACAAAATTTAGATAAGCCTATACTAGAAAAATTACAATCTCAGTTGTCAGAAGAATTTCAATTTGTTTACAATACCTATATGATGGTAACAGCTTATATAGAAAAAAGAGAGCCCGGACATTTTTTAAACCAAGTATTAGAGTGGTTAAATTATCCCGATACTCTGGATTATTTCAGAAGATTAATTAAAAATCCACAGCTCAAAAAAATAAATGCACAAGCGACACGATATTTACCGGGGCATTTTTTAACACAACACAATGATGCGCACGAAGAAGAAGGAAGGTTGTATGCTTATGTATTGGGATTCAGCAAAAATTGGAATCCTGACTGGGGTGGATTATTGCACATCTTGAATAAACAGGGAGAAATCACCAAAACAATCATTCCAGAATACAATAGCCTGTCGATATTTAAGGTGCCACAAAACCACTTTGTATCTTATGTTTCTCCATTGGCTAAAAACCAAAGATTGGCCATAACTGGTTGGTTATTGTCCAAATAAAATAATATCAAAAATATTATCAAAAATGCTATCAAAAATATTACAACTGGTACAAAAACAAGACTTTAAACAAGTTATTGACTTGGTGCCGACTAATTCTAAAGATATTAAACTATTGGAATTAAAAGGAATATCAGCATTAAAGATAAATAACTACAGTACTGCTTATGAAGTATATGCAAATTTATGTAAATTAAGCCCTCTGGCATTAAATTATTATCATTTTGCATTGGCGTGTATGAATCTAAAAAAATACAACCAAGCGGTAAGCGCTTTGGTTAAAAGTCAAGACGATCAAAAATTACAAATACCCTCGCAGATAAATCAAGCACATTGCTTGATTAAATTAAACAATTTTGAACAAGCAATAAGCTTGTTATTGGAGATTACAAGCAAGTCGCCAACAACCAATCAAGCTTGGTTCATGTTGTTATTGCAGTTAAGAGATAAATCTAAGATTGTATTGTTAAATGAAACCATAAAAAAATCACAAATATACATAGGCAAAACTGAGAGTTGGAACAAGGCGAATATATATTTAATCTATAACCAAACGGATTATCAAACAGCCATAGAGTTAATCGACAAATATCAATTGAATGATGACAGTCATTTCAAAGTTTTAAAAGCCAAATGTTACTCTAAAAGGCAAGAGTTTCATAAATCATTAGAACTGTACAAACAAATCAAAGACGAAAATAACAATGCTGACAATAACTATAATCTAGCTGCGGCATATTCAAAGTTAACCAGTGAGGAAGATTTAAACCAAGCATTGGAATATGCCGATGTGTGCCTATCAATTGACATGGCTACGGATGGGTTAATAAACAATAAATACCATGCAGCCTATCACTGCAAAGCATTGGTCTATCAAAAATTGAACAATTATAGCCAAGCGCTTGAAGAAATTGAGCAGGCTCTTAGCATAAAGCCAGAATACAAAGCATATTTGTACGTAAAAGCAGAATCATTAATGAATACTGGACATGTAGAGATGTGCTTATCAACATTAAATACTCTATTGGAGATTGATAAAGACTATCAAATAGCATTGCGACTAAAGGGCATTGTACAATTACAGCAAGACCAAAGGTGCGAAGCTGAAAACACGTTATCAAAAGCTTTGATACTAGACGACACAGATCAACGGTCACTGGCTTATTACGCCATTGCAAAGATTGCGCAAAACAAAAAGAAAGAAGTTGAGGAGTTTTTGGGCTTGGGTCATTTTGTAAAAACATTCACTTTTAATCCTCAGCCTGATTACGAAAATTTAAATGCCTTTAATCGTGCTTTTGAGAACGATATAAAACAACATTCGTTATTAAGAAAAAACCCAAGGGGATTAGCCGCCAGAAATGGATATTTAACGGATGATATTTTTGTAGACGATACCTTTGCAATACAAATCTATAGAAAATTATTGTTAGAAAAAATAAAACTCTATATCGAACAATTGCCAGCAGATTTAAACCACCACATGTTAAGACACAAAACCCAAGATTTTAAAATAAATTCATGGGCTACTTGGGTAAAAGGAGATGGTTTTATTGACAAGCATATCCACGAAGAATCATGGATCAGTGGAGCATACTATTGTACCGTACCAAAAATTACAGAAAGAACAGACAATAAAAAAGGTTATTTTGAATATGGTTGCATTCCAGATGATATCAAAATACCCATAGAAAAGGAAAGGGGCTATATACAACCAGTAGAAGGAAAGCTGGTTATCTTTCCATCCTACTTGTATCACCAAACTATCCCACATGAAAGCACCCAAGACAGAATCAGCATTGCCTTTGATTTAACACCTCGTTGTTGGAAGAAATGAACATTCAAAATCAATTGTTGGCAAAGGGATATGCCTTTTTTAAAGAAAAAAAATATCAAAAGTCATCTGAGTTGGCGTTAAAAGCATTAGATATAGGGCGAAATATTGATGCTTTGATGCTATCAGGCATGTCATTGTTCCAATTAAAAGAATTCAATTTTGCCGAAAACACCTTGGCTAAAGCCTATCAATTAATTCCAAGTAATACCGTGCTTCACTTGTACTACTTAGAAACATTGCTGCAAACTGATTCGATAGAAACAGGCATAGAAATTGTCAGTGAAATAAAGAACAAAAGTGAAGAAGTAAGGCTGTTGGAAATAATATTTTTAGAAAAAAATGGAGAATATACAAAAGCAATAACAACGGCAGAAGCATTGGAGGGTTCGATACAAAAAACAGAAATATTGGCATGGAACATGGAAAGAATAAATGAATTAAAACAAGCTAAAAAATATGCCAAACAAGGAGTTAAATTAGATAAAAACAACTTCAAGTGCAATGCCGTATTAAGTAAATTATTTTTACGAAATAACCAACCCAAAAAGGCAAAAAAATCATTAGAAAGGATAAAGTTAAAAGATTTATCTCATGCCAATTTATCAATATATTATAATTTAAAAGGACAGGCTTTAGAAAAGCAACATCGCTATAAAAAGGCATTTAAAAACCACAGAAAAAGCAATGAAGTTTTACAGCAATCAGCTGCCTATAAACAACTGCAAGGAAATAGTTATTATACCTTTGATAAGATAAAAACAATTAGCAAATATTTTGAAAAAAAACCCCATTTTGAACATTTGTTAGAAAGTGAAACTCCTGTTACTTTTATGTTAGGATTTCCACGTTCTGGCACCACATTATTAGAAAACATATTAAATAACCACAGTTTAATAGCAAGTATTGAAGAGAAGCCAACCATTGATTCCATTCTACACAGATTCTTACAAACACCAGACTCGATACAAAAATTAAGCCATATATCTGTCGATGAAATAAGGGAATTACAAGTGGACTATCTGCAAAGAAGAACACAATACTGCTCAGGAAAACAAGCAATTATAATAGATAAGTTACCCTTGAATATCATCCATATCGGTATTCTTTATAGAATATTTCCCAACGCAAAATTTATTGTATCAACCCGTGATATCAGAGATGTGGCATTGAGTTGCTATTTTCAAAATTTTGCTATCAATGATGCAATGGCGTATTTTTTAGAGTGGGACACAACCAATAAGTATTTAAAAGAAGTTATGCGTTTGGGTTTATCAATCATTCAGAATTATCCCATTAATCATTATGTGGTTAACTATAAAAAATTGGTGGAAGATGCCTTTGGAGAAGTAAAAAACATTATTGATTTTTTAGGGCTAGAGTGGCAAGAAAGCATCAAAGATTATAGAAAAAATCTTATGGGTAAAAATATTAGCACACCAAGTTATGCAAAAATATCAGAAAAAATCACAACAAAACGCCGACAAAGATGGAAGCATTATAAAAACAAATTCTAGCCCGCATATCAAGTTCTACATCGCAGTTAAAGTAAGCTATTATTTATTAGAAAACAAAATTAGCACCAGGTCTTTGTGGCAATACATCAAAAGCAATAATGGCGCGGGTGTCTTCTTTCTTAAAGGGGTGAACATAGTGTTGGTACCAAGGAGGGAACAATACGATCATTCCTTCTTTGGGTTCTACCCTGCGGTTGTAGGCAAAACCGTGGTGCCAAGATTCAAGATTGGGTGTTAGAAATTCTATACAGCCCTCTGGATTTTTTAATCCTTTGGGCATTTTCACATAATAACAACCACTGGCAATGGTACCATGTGACGGATGGCAATGCGGTGCTTGCCAATCTCCTTTGTGCAAAATATTTGCCCAAGCATTGGGGTAAGGATCTACTTTATCAGCAGCTTCTTTGAAATGGTGTTGTAAATAGGTTTGAATGGCTGGCATCACAATGTTTTTGCGAAAATTTTGAATATGCTTATTATCCAAATCTAAAAAATTCACTTTGGTTGGGGTTTGATAACCGCCCATAGTGGTAATGGTCTGAGAATTTACCTCGTTTTGATCGGTATCTTTATAACGACTTTCTAAATCTGCAATAATGTTCAATAAGTGCACATTTAGTCCTTCAGTGTCACTGTGCTGCCGCTGCATAACTGTTGTCGGAACATGAACTTCTATCTTGTCTTTAAAATCATGCATATACAACCCAAATCTCGATAGTGAAAACACGATTATAGCACAGCGCATTAGTGCGCAATGAAAATCTAAAAAATAACTCCTCACTTCCTGATGGTTTCGAGTTTTAGGGAGTGACAGGTAAGGTGTTTACAAAAAATCAAATGGATTATAGTGAGTCAATCATGTTATAATCATTTCTTTAATATCATTAATAACAGTGTGAGGTAGTTATGGAATTTGTATTTATAGTGTCTTTACTGATACTTGGCTTGGTCGCCGCATCAGGATTTGTTGAAAAGAAAGTTCCCCAAAGCAAGACCGCGTTAGATTTTGTTAAACCTTATGCGAGTTGGGTGGGCTTGGTATCTATGGTGTTGGGCTTGTATTTTTCGATTAAATTTATTATAAATTTGGGTACTATTTTAAAATATGTTCCCATAGCATTGGTTGTTATTAAGGTAGCGTCATATTTAATTTTGGTGGTATTGGGCTTATTGTTGGCGCAAGGTTTATTGCGACAATTAACAGGCAAACACGATAAAGCCAATGAGTCGTTGGATAAAATGGTGGATAAATTTACGCCATTAAAAGAAAAGTTAGGCCTAGCTGCGATTGCGGCGGGTTTGTTGAATTTGTTGCTCAATATTACCTAAAAATTAATAATATTTAATATTTTTCTATGAGAACAACTCAGCAGAGATGGGACTTGGCATGGAGGTTGTTCAAAAATGCAGAATATAAAAGTGCGATATCACAGCTAGACTGTCTTGAAAAAACCATTACTAATGAAGCAATATTTTTTGTTAAAGCGCAATGTTTGTGGCGTATTGGACTCTATAAACAAGGAATCAAATATTTTGAAAAGGCTTATAAACAGTCGCATCACTCCGAACCGTTGTTATTTGCTTTAGTCAAATCTTACCTTGCGCATAATAAAAAGAAAAAGGCGCAAAAGATACTTGATAAAGCATCAGAGACTAAGAACACCAATCAAGAAATATGGTTTAATAAATTTTTATTGAGTGACATAAAAATATCACAAGCAGATATTTCAATGATTGTTACTGGTATTTTAGTGAGCAATACCATAAACCGAACTAATGGGCGATTGTTGTGTGTATGTCAAGTTTTTGGGTTTCATCAACAGGAATTAAAAAAATTCATAAACAACTTGGCGCTATTGAAAGCCAAAACAATGAATTGCTCCGAACTCTCCTAAAAATCAAATATATTAATCCAGATATATTGGCATTTAATTTAAGTTTTGATTTGTTGGTTTATGCATTGAAACAAATGGAGTTTGATGGATTAATAATCGAAGCAGGTGTTTTTTTTGGGATGTCAATTAACAAAATAGCCAAGCTTCAAAAAGACAAAACCATTTATGGTTTTGATAGTTTTGAAGGTTTGCCAATGGCTTGGAATGACAAGGAGCTTGCAGGGTCTTATAGTACACATAAACAGATACCAAAAGTTAAGAACAACGTAGTGTTAATCGAAGGATGGTTTAAAGAAACCCTGCCAACATTTATAAAAACACATGAACAGTCCATTGCTTTCCTTCACATTGATTGTGATATTTATTCTTCCACGAGAGACGTATTTGAATGCCTAAAAAGCAATATTGTCATAGGCACAGTTATTTTATTTGATGATTTTTTTGGCTTCGAAGGATTTGAACAACATGAATGGAAAGCTTTAAATGAATTTTTAAAACTTCAGGGTTTTAGGGCTGAGTTTCTTGGCTTTTGTCCGTTGGGTAGAGAACTGGCGATTAAAATTAAAAAATAATTACAGTGACAAATTTTCTAACGTTTCTACAAACACACTCAAAAATTGATTGCATTGTTGCGCATCCAAAACACGGTGGTCGATGGTTAAGCTAACATAACACATGGGCTTAATCACCATCACGTCATCTCCGTCAATCTCTCTTACAATGACTCGTTTTTCCATTTTACCTATGCCTAATATGGCAGATTGTGGCTGGTTAATAATTATGGGCGTGGCAATTAAAGAGCCGCTGACTCCGTGATTGGAGATGGTGAATGTGCCGCCTTGGACATCTCTGGGTTTTAATTCAGTACTGCGGGCTTTGTTGGTCAGCAGGGTTAATTCTTTGGCAATAGAAAATAAATCTCGGTCTTGGCAGTTTTTTAGGACGGGCACAATCAGTCCGCCATCATTTAGAGCCGTACCAATACCGATGTTCATTTGACTAAATACTTCAATGGTCTTCTCGTGCAGTTGAGAGTTAATCATGGGTTGGTGTTTAATCGCTTGTACACAAGCGGCAATAAAATAACTGGTAAAGGTCAAGCTTGCTTTCTGTTGTTCAAATGCTTGCTTGTGCTGTTTGCGGTGTTTGATAATGGCTGTTAAATCCAAGTTGAACACAGAGGTCACATGTGGAGCAGTGTGCAACAAGCTATGTACCATGTGTTTAGCAATGCTTCTGCGCATATTGGTTATAGGTAAGTGTTGGCTGTTGTCCGAACTATTGGAGTTGTTTTTGGATAGATGATTTTCAATATCGCGGCTGGTTATGCGGTGGTTTTTGCCGGTTCCTACAATGTTGTGTACATTGATATTGTGTTGATTTAATAGTCTGCGCACAGCTGGGCTGATTAATTTGCTAGAATCTTTATTGGGCGGTTCAACAATATTGTTGTTCGTTTCTATTGACAACTTATTTAATAGAGGATCAACAGCAGGTTGCTTAAGAAGTTCTTCATTGTTTGCAGAGACATTGTTTTCTAGGGCGTTATCTTTTGATAAGCCCTCTGATGAACCTTGTTGAATAATTCCAATGGGTGTTGAGTGAATGACATCATCGCCCGTGTGTAAAATCATTTTATGCAATTTTCCAGAAACAGGTGCAATCACTTCCATCATTACTTTATCGGTTTCAATTTCTAAAATGGGTTGATTCTTTTCTACCCAATCGCCTTCGGCAAATAACCACTGACTTAATACAGCTTGGGTTCCTTCGGTTTGTTCTTCGTTTAAAATAATATCTACCAATACCATTAGCTTTGATCCAATTGTTTTATGGCGAGCAGTATTTTTTCGGTGGTTGGTAGCACTGAATCCATCAAGTTGGGTTCATGCGGGTTGCCAATGTCAGGCATTGCCAAGCGTTCAATGGGGGCATCTAAATAATAAAAGGCCTCCTTTGCTAAAACCGCAGCAATTTCAGCTCCAAAACCAGCCGATATATTGTCTTCGTGCACAATCAAAACCCTGTTGGTTTTCTTGACAGATTCAATGACCATGTTTTTGTCCCATGGTCTTATGGTGCGCAGATCAATAAGGTCAACATCCAGTCCAGATTGTTCAACGGCTTTGGCACATCGGTGAACCATGCCGCCCCAAGTGACAATAGTTAGTCGGTCACCTTGAGTAATTTTCTTGCCCTTTCCAAAAGGAATGATATATTGATCGCCAGGATACTCGCGGCGTGCCCAGATATGATCAAGCATACGGCGATGTTCAAAGAAAATGGTAGGATTATTGTCGCGCAAAGCATAACGCAGTAGACCCACCGCATCTTGGGCATTGGAGGGCATAGCAACTTGCCAACCGATGGCATGTACCCATTTGACTTCAGCAGTTTGTGAATGCCATGGATCGCCACATCCAGAATAACCACCTGCCATACGCACCACCATGGGTGCCGCAAAACGGTTATTGGTGCGCCAACGCATGGAGCCTATGTCATTGAGTTGTTCTTCTGCTGGATCGGCATATTTCCTAAATTGAATTTCAGGCACAGGCAATAAACCAGACAACGACATGCCAATTGAGCGGCCAATAATGCCTTCCTCGGATAGGCTGGTATTAAAAACACGGTTACTTCCGTACTTTTGTTGAAGGCCAAGGGTCACAGCGTGAACTCCGCCTTTTGCTCCTACATCTTCACCAAAAACCGCCATTTTTTTGTTGTGTTCTAGCTCAAAGTCAAGTGTCTTGCGAATGGCAGTAACCATATTAATTCGACCAGGTTGGGCAATGATTTCTTGCGATGATGGGGGAAAAACAGGTTTCGATAAGTGAATTCCTCCTTGTTGCTGTAGTTGCATATTGCCATCCTTGTCAACTTCACAAAAAGTATTGCTGGTGATGGTTTCTGGATTGGCAAACGGTTTGTTATCGGCTTTGATTAGTGCTTGGTTAACCGTTTTCTTGGCTTGAGACTCTAGATCTTGCCATTTGTTCTCGGACATTAATTCGTTATTTAACAGAAACTTTTTAAGTTTTGGCAAAGGGTCATGTTGTTGTTCAAAGGCAATGCGTTGCTCGCTCTTATAGGCTTGTGTGTCTTGGGCGGAATGGCCATTAAGCCTTGGAACAGTTAATCGCAATAACACCGGTTTGCGTTCAACCCGAACAACATGGTGGGCTTTGGCTACCAAATCTATTGTTTGTTGGGGGTTGGTGCCATCGCCACTAAAAATGGTAAGCCCTTTAAAACTTGCTAGGTTTTTAGATATATCTCCGCCGGGTGTCTGAAACTCTGAGGGAACAGATATGCCGTAACCATTGTCTTCAATATAAAACAGTTGGGGCAGTTTTTGAGTGGTTGCAATGGTGATTGCCGACCAAAAGCCATTGGTTGCCACTGAGCCATCCCCGCCTAAGACTAATCCAATAGCGTCTTTCCACTTGTGGTTGTTGAGTACTTTTGTGTGGTATTTTACCGCTTGCGCCCAACCAGATACTGGCGTATATTGCGCACCAACGCCACCAGACATGGGGAGAATACAAGCGCCATCGTGTTTAGGGTTGTTGAATACCACGCCAATATCACGCCCATCTGAAAACCCGCCAACCTTCATCATAGAGGCTTCCAGTGCCACCTGTGGAGGAAGGCCCATTGCCAGTAATAATGGCCGAGAACGGTAGTAGCCAGAAACCGCATCCTTTTGTCCAATTAAACATTGTCCCAAAATGATCTGAGCCATATCATGGCCGCGAGCAGAAAATTGATACAAAACTTTCTTGTTTTTGACCAAAGTAAACTCTTCAAGATCATCCAATTGACGAGAGATGAGAAGCTTGGAAACAATTTCATGCCAATCAAAGGCAATTTCTGATTTAATTTGTTCAGCGGTATTCATGGTGTTTAGAGTCGTTGCATAAGGAAGATTATTGTACACTTTGTTTTTAGGAAGGTGCTTGCTAAATATATTCAATAAATCTATATATGCGCAATTAAAATGCTTTATAATGTATATTTGAGAAATAATAAATCAATAACATGGATAATTACGATATAAAAATATTAGAAATCATTCAACAAAATGGCCGAATCAGCAACAAAGAATTGGCACAAATGGTCAATCTATCGCCAGCACCTTGTTGGCGAAGGATGCAAGCATTGGAACAACAAGGGTATATTAGAAACTATACCGCATTGCTTGACCATGAGAAAATTGGCTTGAGTATTACTGCATTTGCACATGTCAGCTTGGATGATCACCATGAGAAAACGGTTAAATCTTTTGACAGTGCCATGGCTATGTGGCCAGAAGTTCAGGAATGTCACGCCACTTCAGGTGGTTATGATTACTTGTTGAAAATCACCACAGTCGATATGAAATCATACAACCATTTTATGTATGAAAAATTGTTAAAGTTGAAAGCCATACGTTCGGTAAATACCAGTTTCTCTATGATGCAAAAAAAAGTATCAACACAGTTGCCACTGACTCATTTGCAGGCATAAAAAAGGCTGATATTTAAGCAGCCTATGTTGATTTATACTTTTGATTTGCACTTTGTGCTTTGTCGTAAGGTTAATAGTGATTAAAAAGTATAACCCAAATTTATAGCAAACAGTGTATCGGTGTTATCAAAACCAACGGGAACATCGGTATTGTGTTTAACCTGGTACACAAAATTAACATTCACTTTGTCGCTAACAGTTAATGACAAGCCCGCATCGTTTTGTAAAAAAGTGTTGTCACCAGTTGATTCTACAATTAAAACATCAATAAATTTCATGGTATCAGTAATCTGACGCATATAATCCATTTTGCCGGTAAAGGCAATGCCAGCATCTTCAGTGCGGTCAATGTCATAAGCCACGGTTTTATATCCTATACCAATTTCTGTGATTAATTTTTTTGAATCTTCGTCATAAAATTTATGACCCCAGCCAACACCAGATGTAATGGTGTAGTCAAACGCTGAGAAATTATCTTTTTCGTAACGGGTACCATAAAAAACATAATCATCATCACTTAATTTATATCCAGTCTTTGAAGATAAAACATATCTTTCTGCAGTACCTAAAGAATTTGCTGAAGCCCTTAAGATATCTAAACCTATTTCGTTAATCCATTTGTCTGTTTCGCGCTTCACTTTCAAGCCAGCAGTAAGGCTTTCAGTATCACTGTTTCCTGCAGTAGTAGAAAATCCCAAATAGCCAGTTGATCCAGCCCATATACTCTTTTTTTGCTCATCGGCCATTGCTAAATTGACGCTACCCAATAATAACCCAGTCATTAATAGTGTCTTTTTCATTGTAGTTCTCATGATTAATTAGAAAGTAGCATAATAGGTCTAAAAGCCGATAAGTTCAACCTCTAGCCCGTATATTTCATAAAATCGACACAAAATATCTATAATTCATTTAACTATCAATAGGTTACATTGGTTTGCCTCGGCTAGTTTAAGTCGAATCTCGATATAGAAAACCTGATTTTAGCACAACTTCTTAGCACGTCTAGCAAATCAAAAAAATTAATAATCACCAATATGGTCACGTATTTTTTAGATTTACTATACGTACCAATTGATTGCGCTCTAATTCGTGCTTCTATATCGGGACTTAGGTATAATGTAAGCATAAAATAGCTTTTACATACCATGAAAATTTTAAAACCCCCAATTTGTTTACTGTTAATACTGTTAATGTCTGCCTCCAAAGGAGTCGTTTTAAACTTAACACCAGATGAGTTAATTGCTGAACAGCAAAAAGGCACGGTAATCATTGATATTCGCACACCTCAAGAGTGGGCAGAAACTGGAACCATAAAAAATGCCAAGAGAATCATGTTTTTTAATCAGCAACGCCAACCTGTTGTTGAGCAATTTATGGCTGAATTTGAAAAGTTTGTTTCCTCCAAAGATCAATCTTTTATTTTAGTTTGCCGATCGGGTTCTAGAACGAATGCAGTCACAAATTTTTTGGATAAAAAGCTAGGTTTTAGTCAAGGAGCTCACTTGGCCAAAGGCATGAAGCAATGGATTGCTGAAAAAAAAGAAGTTGAAAAATAACAAAAAATACAAAAAATACAAGGACACCCATCAGAGTTAACTATAAATTTAGAAGATGGTCACTGCTCTCACCAAGATTCAGCTGAAATATAACAGTGTTATTGATTTATTCTTTCGCTGTGTTCGCCGCGTCGCTGTGCGATAATTGCTTTTGATTTATACATTTCCCAAGTATTTAAGGTTTTTTTTTAAAAGTAAGAAAACGGTAGATTAATTATTTTTTCATTGATATGTTGAGGTTTCTCAACATTACTAATAACAATGCCATAATCACAATTGTAATCATCAATAAAGTTTTGAATACCACGAATATCTCTAAGTTTAACATTTTGAGTGTGTTTTATCTCAATCGGCAATAAGCCAAATTCTCCTTCTAAAATCAAATCAACCTCAGAACCAGTACCGGTTCGATAATAGTAATAATCAAACTCGACACCTTGATTGTTTAAAGTGCGAATGATATTTTCAATCACCATTGATTCAAAAGAATATCCCATTGATGGATGAGCCAAAATATCATCAACGCTGGTTAAGTGCAGTAAATGATTAAGAATGCCAGAATCACGCAAATAGCCTTTTGGGTGTTTGATGATTCGTTTTTTGGCATTTTTGACATAAGCAGGAATGTTTCGCCAAACAAAAGTCCCGTGAATAATCTGAAAGTAATCCTTAACCGTGGGTTGTGAAACCCCCAAATCTCGCGCCACTTGCGAATAATTAATCACCGAACCCGACAAATGCCCGAGAATATTGATGAATAAACGGTATTTTTCACGATTTAAACCTGGGAATAACAGCATAATGTCGCGAGATAAATAAGTCTGCATATAGTTTTGCATCCATAATTTAAAAAATCGTTTAGACTTGTTTATCCATAATTCAGGGTAACCGCCGCGTAGCAAGTATTCTTTTTGTTGTTTAATGGTAATAGTTTTGGTTTTT
>CAZLZZ010000065.1:0-16838 GCA_964564165.1 uncultured Alcanivoracaceae bacterium
TATTTAGCAGTTCATCAATTTGTTCGACTGATTTATCTAAACTGTATTGTGCCAGATATATTTCAAAACCCGCCATACGAACTTCAATTAAAGGAGAGTTTATAGCAAGGCTAACCAGTGTACTTAATTTAGGGTTACTTGAAATTTGACCATTCCACAACTCGGCATTTTTCAGTACATAATCTGAAGCGCCCTCAAATCTATTGATGGTATATTCTAACGCTTTTTCAGCTTGCATTTGAACGGGGTAGCTTTCAACCATGTTTGTATAAAATGTATCAAACTGAGGTTTGGTGGCTTCTCCATAATTAAATAAAGGCTCTGAAATCTCGCGGAATTGAGCTACAATAAGGCTTCGCCAATCTTCGTTGTTAGCAAAGACAGCAATATTGATTAGGATTAAGATTAAAAAGATAATTTTTTTCATACATCAAGTATAGGTGAATACTGGCTATATTGACAACAAATATCTTGAAAAGTTGCAACCAATCAAACCCGCCGTTAACAAAGCGAAAGGGTAATTTCTTTAAAAATACAGTGAATTTCACAATAGAGTACCGCCTTCGTGGGAATGCGAGGGAGTAGTCGGGGCGAGTAGTTACAAAAAACTTAACTAATTTATGTATCCTTGCGGGTATTTCGGATAAAATGCGTTTTTATGTTCAAACAACATTATATTTAAACAACATTAGGGGACAAAAAAATGCGCATAGGCATACCTAAAGAAACAAAAGTATTAGAAGGCCGAGTGGCTTTAGTTCCAGCAGCAGCGGCAGACTTGGTTAAATCAGGTCATGAAGTATTTGTTGAAACCAATGCAGGTATCAAGAGTGGCTTTACTGATGAAGACTATACAAAAGTTGGAGTCACAATAGCCAATGATGCCGCAGATCTTTATGCAAAAGGTGAGATGATTGTAAAAGTCAAAGAGCCTATCACTGGCGATTTAAAACATTTGCGCAAAGAACATTTGCTGTTTTGTTATTTACATCTAGCAGCCGAACCTCAATTGACACAAGAATTGTTAGATATTGGCTTAACGGGCATTGCCTTTGAAACGGTTGAAGAAGCCGATGGTTCGTTGCCATTACTTGCTCCAATGAGTATTATTGCAGGAATGATTGCCACACAAGTTGGCACACATTTATTGCACCAGCCATCAGGTGGCAAAGGTGTTTTACTCGGCGGGCTGCCTTCAACCGAACGGGGCAAAGTCGTGGTATTGGGTGCTGGAGCAGCAGGTGGTAATTCTGCGGCGTTGGCAGCCAAAGGTGGCGCCAATGTGGTTGTGTTTGATAAAAGACAAGACCGTTTGGCAGAAATGATGGCATTGGGGGCCAATGTTACGGCTCTGTATCCTTATGAAGAGTCAGTTGCCAAAGAAGTGGCGCAAGCGGATTTAGTTATTGGAGCTGTTTTGGTAACAGGTGCAAAAGCACCCCATGTGATTTCAGAAGATATGGTTAAATCTATGGAGCCCGGTTCTGTAATTGCTGATATTTCAGTGGATCAAGGTGGCTGTGTTGCAACAACCAAGCCTACTACTTGGGAAAACCCGACCTTTGTTAAGCATGGAGTGATACATTTTTCAGTGACCAATATGCCAGGATCAGTGCCAAGAACATCAACCCAAGCCATTTCTGCCGCGATATTGCCTTATGTACAAAGATTGGCTCGCGATGGTTGGCGTGATGTTGAATCATTACAAAAGGGCATTAATGTAGAAAATGGCGCAGTCGTGCATCCAGCTCTGTTATAATCGGCTGAATGAAAAAAAATAAGATATCAGGACATGTAAGAAACCGAGTCAGAGAAAGTTTGTTCTTTCTTATTATTCCTGTTGCCGCTTATGTTTTGATATCATTGTTGAGTTATCACCCTACAGACTCTGGGCCATTTTCTGCCTCTGATGCTGACGTTGTACGCAATTATGGGGGCACAAGCGGTGCTTTTTTAGCCGATGTATTGTTGAATATTGTTGGATACTTGGCATACCTTATTCCTTTGGGTCTGACATTTGTGGGTTGGCGAGTTTATAAAAGCCACGATATTGATGAGGTTAGTTGGGTAGACACTGGCATCAAAATGGGCGGTTTTATTTCTGCTTTGTTATCGGGTTGTGCCTTGGCTTATATGTACATCAATACCAATGGAGCGATATTTTCCGGTGGCGGTATTGTGGGTGAAGTAGTCGGATCCACTCTATTCTCTAGCCTAGGCAATATTGGTGCAACATTAATTTTAACCGCTATTTTTTTGGCAGGAACCACGTTATTTACGGGCATGTCATGGATACAATTTGCTGACTTGGTGGGCAAGTGGACTTTTCAATTTATACAATGGTTGAAGCTAAAAATGGAACAATTTCAAGATTGGCGGATGGGAAAACAAGCCAAGGTTGAACGCGAAGAAGTACGAAAAGTTGATGCAGTTATTCAAGAATCCAGAGAACCGCGTATTATAAATCCAGCTTTCACACCTCACTCTTCAGAAAGCAAAAGAGTCGTTAAAGAAAGACAAGGACAATTGTTTGATACTTTGCCAGCGAGCAAATTTCCACCCTTAACCTTATTGGACGACCCCCCAAATCAAGTAGTCGGTTATTCAAAAGACGAACTGGAAGTCTTATCGCGTCAAGTAGAGCTAAAGTTGGCCGATTTTCGGGTCAAAGTGAAGGTAGTTGGAGTCTATCCTGGACCAGTTGTTACTCGATTTGAATTAGAACCTGCACCCGGTGTAAAAGTCAGCCAAATCATGGGTTTGGCCAAAGATTTGGCGCGTGGATTATCGGTAATCAGTGTGCGTATTGTCGATGTAATTCCTGGCAAACCTTATATTGGTGTTGAAATACCCAATACCAATCGAGAAATTGTTTATTTAAGCGAGGTCTTGCGTTCGGTTGAATTTGATAAATCGCGCTCACCTTTGACATTAGGCTTGGGCAAAAGCATAGCCGGGAGACCTGTGGTAGTTGATATTGCCAAAATGCCGCATGTCTTGGTTGCAGGTACAACCGGTTCAGGAAAGTCAGTGGCGGTAAATGCCATGATTGTTAGTCTACTGTATAAAGCAACACCAGATGAAGTCAAGATGATTATGGTTGATCCAAAAATGCTGGAGCTTTCTGTGTATGAAGGCATTCCTCATTTATTGGCACCTGTTGTTACGGATATGAAGGAAGCATCTAATGCCTTAAGGTGGTGTGTAGCAGAAATGGAACGCCGTTATAAGTTAATGGCTGCAGTTGGCGTTAGGAATTTAGCAGGTTATAACAAGGCAGTTAAGAAAGCGCGTGATGCTGGAGAGCCCCTGACTGACCCCTTATTTAAGCCAGATGCATTGATACCAGGCCAAAAGCCACCCGAATTAGAAACCATGCCATACATCGTCATCATTATTGACGAATTTGCAGACATGATGATGATAGTCGGTAAGAAAGTAGAACAATTAATTGCCCGTCTGGCACAAAAAGCCCGTGCAGCAGGTGTGCATTTAATCTTAGCCACGCAACGACCTTCGGTAGATGTCATCACTGGCTTGATTAAAGCCAACATTCCTACCCGTATAGCATTCCAAGTTTCATCAAGAATAGACTCAAGAACGATTCTTGATCAAGGCGGTGCTGAACAGTTACTTGGGCATGGAGACATGCTGTATTTGCCTCCAGGAAAAGCCATCCCAGAACGCATACATGGTGCTTTTGTTGATGACCACGAAGTTCATGGTATTGTAAATTATTTGACCAAACACTATGAAGCCGATTACCAACAAGGTATTTTAGATGAAGTCCAACTAACCTCAGACGGACAAGAGCTCAGCGCAACAGGCATACCTCAAGCACCAGAAAGCGATGTCGATGAACTTTATGATAAAGCCGTATTCGTCGTCACCGAAAGCCGCAAAGCTTCCATTTCCTATGTACAAAGACGTTTGCGAGTAGGCTACAATCGAGCAGCGACTATTGTTGAACAGTTAGAAGAAAATGGTGTGGTCAGTGCCCCAGCGCACAATGGCACAAGAGAAGTCTTGGCACCTGCTCCTGTGTCTTTGGACGACTAATGCTAACAACGACAAAGCTTGCTGGGTTCTTTTCGCGCGAAGTAGGTTGAGATATTAAAAAAAGATCAAGATCAAAAGATATTATCGCGCAGAGGCACGGCGAACACGGCGAAAGATCAAGATCAAAAGCATTTTTTCTTGCAGAGGTGCTGAGGACGCGGGGAAAGGATTGGAATCAAAAAAAAGGTTAAAATATTCTTTCGCAAGTTTCAATGCTATTAACAAGGGCCAGGCAATACGATATATTTGTATTTTTAATCTGCGACACTGCAAGAAATAATGTCCTTGATTTTTATGAACATACTGTATTAATAAATGTCTCTGTTATAATGCTACAATACTAAAAACTTTATGAAACCTATGAAAATTAAAACACTAACCCTATCTGTAATGCTCTTTTTGTCGCCATTGATTTTGGCTAAGGAATCCAAGGACGATGCTAACCAACTGTTAGATGAATTGCGAAAAGACTTAACTTCTATGTCTGCTGAATTTCGACAATATGATGTGGATGCAAGTGAGCGCATATCGGAAGTTACTACTGGTAAAATGTGGCTCAATGCACCGGATCAATTTAAGTGGGAATACCTTGATCCAGCTCCTCAGTTAATTGTTGCCAATGGGCAAAAGGTTTGGATATACGATGAAGATTTAGAACAGGTAACGATTAAGCAACAAGACAGCGCGCAAAATCCCATCTATGTTTTGTTGAATAAAGAACTGACAGAAACGAATTACAGAGTTGAAAACTGGTATAGCAATGGCAAAGAACCTAGCAAAGAATCCGGTGAAAAATCTGGGATCAACTGGATTAGCTTAATCCCAAGAGGTGCAAGCAACGAAATCAAACAGGTATGGCTAGGTATTTTAGATAACAATCTTAAAATTCTCAAATTGAAGAATCAATTTGAGAACATCGTAGTTTTCGAGTTTAGCAATATTGTTAAAAACCCCCAATTAACAGATGATTTTTTTACCTTTATCCCACCCGATGGCATTGATGTTATTCGTGATTCAGTAGAGCTTTAATTGCAACCGCTGGCCGATAAATTAAGACCCCGTAAATTAAGTGATGTCGTAGGTCAACAACATTTAACTGCCAACAATAGGCCCTTTGCTAAAGTCATCGAAAACAATCACCTGCATTCGATGATTTTATGGGGGCCACCTGGAACAGGAAAAACCACACTGGCTAGAATTTTGTGCGAACAAACCAGTGTTAATGTCCAACAAATCAATTTATCGGCAATACTTTCAGGCGTTGCTGATATTCGCAAAGCAGTAAAACAAGCCGAACAAAACCGCGATATGGGAATGGTCACAGTTTTGTTTGTAGATGAAATTCACCGTTTTAACAAATCTCAGCAAGATGCTTTTCTTCCGCACATGGAAACAGGATTGATTACACTGATTGGCGCAACCACAGAAAACCCATCATTTGCTTTAAACAATGCACTGCTATCGCGGTCTCGGGTGTATATTTTAAAAAGCATCCAAACCGAAGATTTGCGGATATTGCTAGATAAAGGCATCAAAGAAACCCTATTGAATTTAACCACAGAACAACAAGATAACTTAATTCAAGCAGCCGATTCAGATGCGCGTAGATTATTAACGCTGCTGGAAATATTGTCAGATTATTCGGTGGATGGTGAGGTTAAAGACGAAGATGTCTCGCTAATTGTTTCCGGGCAAGCCACACGCTTTGACAATAAAGGCGATGTATTTTATGAACAAATTTCCGCCTTGCATAAATGTGTGCGCTCCTCCAATCCCGATGCGGCTCTATACTGGATGAACCGCATGTTGTCCGCTGGCTGTGATGCACAATACATTGCCCGCAGATTGTTAAGAATGGCGAGCGAAGAAGTCGGTAATGCCGATCCTCGGGCTTTGACTTTGTGTTTAGATGCTTGGGAAACATGGCGGCGACTGGGTTCTCCAGAGGGAGATTTGGCTTTGGCACAAGCGGCAGTTTACCTTGCCAGTTGCCCCAAGAGTAACGCCGTTTACACCGCTCACAACGAATCACTGGCGGATGCCAAGAACTTGGGTTCACTTGATGTCCCCATGCATTTGCGCAATGCACCAACCGGTTTAATGAAGTCCCAGGGATTTGGTCAGGGCTATCAATACGATCACGACAATCAAGATTCAATTGCCTATTCTCAAAAAGGTTTCCCTGACAAAATGGGTGAAAAAGTGTACTATCAACCCAAACAAGCAGGTTTAGAAATCAAAATAGCCAAAAAACTAGACGAGATAAGAACAAAACGCAATGATACATAGGTATTCTTGCAGTTACTGCACTGGGTGCAGGTGAGCTTGCGGAAGGTTTTTTCTACTTTTATATAGGAATGAAAATAAGTAGTGTTTGAAAATTGAAAACTAAAAATGGGGAATTGTAAACTATGAGAGAAATAATTATCTTATTAATGCTGGCCGTATTTAGTGCAACCGTTTTTGCAGATCAAGACGCAGAAAAATCCGAAGAGTCTAAGGCCCCACCTGACACTGAAATTGTTTTGGCAAATATCAAAATAAGCAAAGGCCAAGTTCGACTTAATAACGCACAAAACATCACCTCAAGAGCTGGCTATGATTCGCAACCTGTGTTTATGGAAAAAGACAAGGCTTTGTATTTCACCAGATACATCAACAAACAAACCGATATTTATCGCATAAATTTAAAAACCCGTGTCGCAAAACCCTACATGAAAACCCCGCAAAGCGAGTATTCAGCAACACCAATTGCTGGACGAGAAGGCATCAGTGTTGTGCAAGTTTCTTTAGATAAAAAACCAGATGGAGCTGACATTCAAAGTGTGATTTGGTTGCACAAAAACAAACGGGGCAATCACAGTGGCTTGATGAGTGATATTGACAATGTGGGTTATCACAATTGGATGGGCAAAAATAAGCTATGGATGTTTGTCATTAATGGCGAAATTGGCAATTTGTATTATCAAACCATAGGCAAAAAACCCAGACAAATCACAAGCAATATTGGTCGCGCCATTAAAACCGATGCCAAGTACAAAAACCTCTATTATGTTGACAAAAGTCAAGACGATTGGTGGATTACGAAAATTGATAGCAAAAAATTTAAACAAACAAAAATCATCGTCCTACCCAAAGGCGTAGAAGATTTTGCACGTGATAGCAAGGGTAACTTTTGGTGCGGAAAAGGCAACACCTTGTACTTCAGTGACAAAGGCAAAAATTGGACAATGGTAAAAGAATTTAGCATTCCTGGCTTGTCCAATATCACCCGCATAGCAGTCAATTCAAAGTTGACACAAATTGCCATAACTTTTGATGAAATTTAACATTTCTTTATTTATCATTAATTAATGTTGATTATCAACAATATAAACTGCTTTCAATTGCATTAATATAGATAGAAAGTAATGTATTAAAGAGGCGCACTAAATTATGAGAGGAAAATTGTTTTGTTTGTTTTTTTTGTTTGTGGGGTTTTGGTCTCAAGCACAACCAGTTAAAGCTGTAAATCAATCCAAGAATACTTATCTCATTGGTCTTTCAGACAACCCACCTATTTCATTTTTAAACCAAAACAATCAAGCAGAAGGCTTGATTGTAGATTTATTGAATGAAATAGCTAAAAAAGAAGGTTTTACCATCAAATGGGTTTTTGATGACTGGGATATTATGCTGAAGAAAATTCAGAATAACAACTTAGACATGCTCACATCAGTTGGTTTCTCAGAAGAAAGAACCGCATATATGGACTATTCCAAAGAAGGTTTTATCAACAGTTGGTCAAGTATTTATTTACCAAAGAACTCAGCAATAGATAATTTTTTAGACCTTGATGATAAAACAATTGCCTTATTGACTAGTGATATCAACGGTGTAAATTTAATCAATAGATGCAATGAATTTCAAATCAATTGTAAATTTCTATACGTCAACACATACACAAAACTCTTTGAAAAAATAGCAAACAAAGAAGCTGATGCGGCTGTTTCAAACAATATCGCGGGTATTTGGTATGCCAACCGTTATCAGATTATCAACAGTTCAATTATGTTCAGCCCGACATTAACGCTTGTGACAGCACCCCAAGACAGCAACCCCTACCTTATAAATATTTTTGATAAATACATGCACAATTGGAAAGAAGATTCAAACTCTTTTTATTATAGCATTAAGTCTAAATGGTTAACTTCAAGAGCTGATGAAGACGTATCTATTCCTGTTTTATATACTATATTAAGCCTATCAGTTTTTGGATTTTTAGCCTTGCTAACAGCTATAATATTCAAACATCAAGTTAAGAAAAGAATCAAGGAACTTTCCATTAGGAATGAACAGTTCAGCCAAATCATTAACCTAGTTCCACATGTCATATATGTGGCAGAAGAAAATGGCAATATATTATTGGCCAATAAAAAAGCCAATCAATACTTTGGGATGACCAGTGAAGAAATTGAGCGGTGCAAAATTGACAATATAAAAACCAACAACTCCAAAGGGATTAGTTTTCTCAATGACAACAATTTAAGCAAAGATATCAAAGAAACTGAATTAGCAGAAATTCAGACCAGCGATTATCTGGGCAACAAATACACTCTATTACTGTCAAAAATGCCATTCAAAATTGCCACAAATAACCCTGTGGCCAATGTAACAGTGGCCGTAGATATTACTGATATCAAACAGTATGAGCACAGAATCATGAAGATGGCACATTATGATACTCTTACAAATCTGCCCAATAAATTACTGTTCAACAACCGCATAAATCAATCAATCGACCAACACATAAAGTCTGAAAAATTTGGAGCGGTTCTATTTATAGATTTAGATTCATTCAAAGATATCAATGATTCTCAGGGCCATGCAATTGGCGATTTGTTATTAAAAGCAGTGGCCAAAAGGATTGTACAAAATATTATACCGAAATATACTTTGTCACATTTTGGAGGAGATGAGTTTGTTGTTGATTTGCCCTTTTTGGACAAAGATTCTAGTATCGCTCAGAAAAAAGCAATAGAATTTTCGGAGTTTATCCTGAATGAAATATCATTGCCTTACAAGTTTCAAGAAATGATTTTTCAAACCACTGCCAGTATGGGAATTGTTATTTACCCCCGCGATGCTAAGACGGTAAATGTTTTGATACAAAGGTCTGATACTGCCATGCATAAAGCCAAGCAACAAGGGAGGAACACTTGGTGTCTATTTGACAAGCAATTGGAGTTGTCAGTTATTAAAAACCACAAACTAGAAACAGAATTAAGACAAGCAGCCAGCCACTCACAATTTAATATTGTTTACCAACCCATCTATGCCACTGGCAATAAAATCGTAGGATCAGAAGCTTTACTAAGATGGAACCATCCAACGAGAGGTATTGTTTATCCTGGTGAATTTATAGATGTTGCTGAAAAAATTCAACTATTGGTAAATATCGGTTACTGGGTTTTTGAACAAGCATGCAAAGTTATTCGCAAAAATATTGACCAAGGCAATCCCGATTATTTTATCGCTGTAAATGTGTCGGTTCAGCAAATAAAAGACATCAACTTTTACAATAGGATTGTAGAATATATACAACAATACAACATACCAGCCAATTATTTAGAACTCGAAATAACAGAGTCAGTTCTGATGGAAGATGTTGAATTGTCGATTCAACTTTTTAACAAGCTCAAACTGCTTGGCATCCGGATTTCTATCGACGATTTTGGAACAGGCTATTCCTCATTTAGTTATTTAATAAAGGTAACTATTTAGCGTATTCTTAAAATTAGCTGTAAGTTATTGATTTATAAGGACACGTAAATACGTCCATGTAAACTCCCGAAAGAATCCATGCTTTCAAAGTCTTATAAATCAACAACTTACATAAATGAGTTTAAACTCGCTAAATAGTTACTAATAAAGTTACCCATAGACAAAATAAAAATCGATCAATCTTTTGTCAAAAATTTACCACAAAACAAAAACAGCGCAACGGTTGTTAGAACAATCATAATGATGGCAAAAGAGCTCGAAGTGGAAATATTGGCAGAAGGAATAGAAACCAAAGAACAATATGAATTCTTGGTAACCGAAGGCTGCGATTACTTTCAGGGATTCTATCTGCATAAACCGATGGAATACAATAAAATATTAAAGCTAAAAACATAAATTCTTTGGTGCATAACTTTAATATCATGTAAAATCCAATGCTACATTTCGCGCTTGTAGCTCAGTTGGATAGAGCAGCCGCCTCCTAAGCGGCAGGTCGGACGTTCGAATCGTCTCAAGCGCGCCATTTAAATAAAAACTCCTACAATACCACCAAGGATCATTATTGAAAATACAAAACATGTGTAAACCTTTTTTAATTTTAATGCTGATTTTTATCACAGCTTTTGCCGATAATGGTGTTTCAACAACCTCTATGAAGTTAGACGAGTCCGGGCATAATTTACGGATTACTAAAGAGGTCAGTCTGGCTACAATAAATAAATCCTTTAAGAAAAAGTTATCAAAACATTTAAATAAACGCGAATGTGAAAGAAGTATTTTTGTTAAAAAAGCCAAATTAAAGGTATCAAATGAACGGCTTATTGTTGATTTCACAACCCGAATCACAAGAAAATATTGCACGAGGCGAGCAAAGCAACAACTGTATGAAAAAACAAAAAATATTCAATACAGTTATATTTTTGATTTAGCAAATGCAAAGTTTAAATTTGTTGAAACGGACAGTGAAAACACGTA
Organism: uncultured Alcanivoracaceae bacterium; assembly: GCA_964564165.1. Taxonomy (GTDB): domain Bacteria; phylum Pseudomonadota; class Gammaproteobacteria; order Xanthomonadales; family Marinicellaceae; genus NORP309. The sequence continues at coordinate 10,798 of CAZLZZ010000065.1, forward strand.
CACAACCTACAATCAATCCCTTACAGATGTCATTGGCAAAAATGCAAAAAACACTATCGCCGAGATTTTACTGGAGGAACTGGGCTTAGGTACCGAAAAGATTAGTCAATCTCTTGCCTTGAATGGCAACCTTAAATTTACATCAGCTAAATTTGATTCTGATAAGCTGATTTTTCAGCTCTCGACTTATACAAAGTAAAGGGCATTAAAAACAATTTATTTTGCCACTGCTCACCCTGTTATTACCGCGAAAGCGGTATCAAACAACAGGATAGTCGTTTTGAGTCGTTTTGCTGTCCGTAGCAACCAGAAGGGACTGTTAACCGGATGTAGCAAGTAAATCTATTGTGAAATTTATATCATTTAAAGTGATATTCGTATCATTTTTAAATGGATTACCGCCTACGCGGTAATAACGGCGGTTGTGAGAAGTTACAAAAAACTTATTGTACTTTATTTTTTTGCCGTCGACTTGTAGTGTAAACGGCTAAGATTTTTGCTTAACACCTGTTTAAAAAATTTCATTTTATTGTCAACCTTATATTCAACAACAATAGCAATTGGCCCTGGAATTACAGGGTAAAAAACATCGATAGACATCTTTTCATAAGGTCTGATAGTCACTGGGAAATATGTTTGCCTTTTTAATATTTCATTGTTGATTTTTCTATTGTTCATTAATTTTATTACACTGCCTATAGCAATTGCAGGCACGGCAATGAAGACTGCTCCGCCAGCAGTAGTAAGAGTTCCAGCAGAAAGTCCAATGGTGCCGCCGCTTGCGGCAGTTGCTCCTAAACCTGCGCCCAAAACTGTGGCGCTGATACTTGCTTCTAACATTTGAGTAGAGCCTTCACCAATTTTTAATTTGATACCAAAATTTTTAAAAAGCCTTTTTACCAATTTAGTTGATTTATTTAAGTCCTTTCTATTTTGCCTTGAGGTGACCTCAATATCTAAGCCATTGATAACAACAATCTCTTGCACCACAATTGTTGAATTTGTAAGATTCTCTAGTAGAAAAACATACTCATCCCAATTGGCATCTTTTGCCCATGAATAAGAATCATTTCTCACCAATAATTTCTCTAAGGTCAATTCAATTGAATTATCATTTGATTTAACAATGGGCTGACTATGAGGGGCCACATTGTCAATATTTTTTTTATTAATTCTTGGTCCATAGCAAGATGAAGTTACAAGTATTGAACTAATAATTAGTAAATATAAAATAATTTTCATAGCCGAATTGTTTTTTAAAAATCCAGTATATGTGTTTTTTAAAAAATAACTTGATTTACATTGTGTTGTTAGAATAATAGCATGATAATTTACAACAAAATGCTAACTGAAACAAATTTATGAATTTCGAAGTTCTATTGCCATTAATTCTTGTTATTACACTGTTGATTGTTATAGCTTCGTTTGTTCAAAAATATGTTAATATCTCAACAAACATTACTGTACTCTTTTTGGCAGCACCATTGGTTTCTTCTTCAGCTCCAATCATGGTGTTTATCGGCTCTATTCTATCTAGTAAGATGTCTCCTGACCCAAGCTTATTGACATTGCCCTTAGGTTTAATGGTAGCAGGAACTGCCGCTGCTACTATTCCTGCAGCGATGTTGGCAAAAATAATTGGACGCAGGTATGCCAGTATTTTAGGGTTTCTTAATGTGTTTTTTGGTGCAATACTTGCTGGTTTTGCCATTCTTAGCCAATCCTTTGTTCAATTTTGTATTGCTGCCTTTATCATTGGGCTTAGCACCGCTTTTGCACAACAACTCAGATTTGCAGCGATTGAAAGTGTAGAAGAAAAAGACACCAATAAAGCCTTATCTATTTTAATGTTTGCTGGCATTTTTTCTGCCATGATTGGCCCTGAAGTGGTCATGTTTGGTAGCAATATTTTTGCTGATAGTATAGGGTTCTCGGCTGCGTTTTTTGGATTGGCGATTATGTCTGTGATTTCAATGATAATTATGATGTGGTTTGAGAATCCTAGCATCACAGAAGCAGAAATGAACATACCAGCAAGGCCTTTGTTAGAAATAATAAAACAGCCCATTTTTATTATTGCTTTACTGGCAGCGGCTCTTGGTTATGGCCTCATGAGCTACATCATGACCTCAACACCATTAAGTATGCACCAAGTTCATCACCACAGTTTATCGGACACCAAGTGGGTCATCCAATCCCATATTGCAGCGATGTTTTTACCGTCATTAATTACAACCTGGTTGAGCAATAAAATAGGTTTAAAAAACATGCTATTATTGGGTTCAGTAATGTTTGCCATTGTTCTGGCTATCGCCACTCAAGGACATACAGTTTTACATTATTGGTGGGCATTGATAATCTTGGGAGTGGCGTGGAATTTTATGTTTTTCTCAGGAACATCATTGTTGCATTTTAGTTATCACGAACACGAAAAGCATAAAGTGCAAGCCATTAACGATTTTAGTGTATTCACTTTTCAAGGAGCATCATCATTAATGGCTGGCTGGGTCTTGTTCAACTATGGATGGGATGGCGTGTTGCTTTCTGCTGTGCCATTTGTCATCGTTATGTTCATGATTGGTATTTATTATCTGTTTTATTCCAAAAAACATAGACCTCAATCTTCGTAATCAACCAATGATTGTCTTTGTCGATTGACGGTTAATTTAGTGACATCAGGGCGAGAATAATGCCCAGCTACATCAAAATTTTGCCTTTCTTCCAACACGCGATTAAAGTCGATGCTGGCATAAAACAATCCCTCTTTATCAACAACTGGTTCAACAATCCATTGCCCATCAGGCCCAGCGATACAAGAACCACCATTCGCCATGACTTGTGGGGCATTGTCCAAAATCAAATCTAAATGAGGCGTATCTTTGGGGAAGTCCTCTTTTTTCATCAAACCAGAAACAGAAACCACAAAAGAGCGTGATTCTTTGGCAATAAACTTAGTAATATCAATGGTATTGTGCTCAGACCCTGGCCACACAGCGACATGTAAGTTTTCACCCAATCCATACAAAGCAGTGCGGCTCAAAGGCATCCAATTTTCCCAACAATTCAACCCACCAACAGTAAATTGCTTTAATGAATGAACCCGCAAACCATGTCCATCACCAATCGACCACGCCATTCTCTCTTCGTAAGTGGGTTGTAGTTTTCGATGCACAGATTTTATCTCACCATTGGCACTGATATATACCAACGAACAATACAAACTATGCCCACCGCGATTTTTTGCACGTTCAATGATACCAAGATAGACAGCAATACCATATTGTTTTGCCATCACACAAACATCATCCAAATCCCCTGCCTCAATTTGAATAGAATTTCGAATATAATGCGCATGAATTTCCTTCTGAATCGACGAATTAAAATTGGCACCACCGGTAAAATCCAACCAAAAAGGATAACCCGGCAAAACCCCTTCTCCAAACACCACCAACTCTGCTTTATTCTCACCAGCTTGCTGAATATAAGATTTTACTTTCTCCAAAGTTTCAGACTTATTCAGCCAAACAGGAGAAATTTGTGCCATCGCGATATGTAAATTATCAATAGTATTTGTCATAAAATTCCTACTAGATTTTCAAACCAGCAGAATTATAAACCATAACAATCCAAAAGAACTCAAAAGAACTTTGTAATTGAACCAAAACAACTATAAGATGTCCAAACTTTGTTAGATATCAATATTTAGCAACAAACAAAACGGGGGCGTCATTGGTTTCGACGTGGGTCGCGAAGTTTGTAGGTGCATGTCGAGGAAGAAACTATCCTCGTTAAAAATGTTTCAAATGTTATAGTTGCAAACGACGATAACTACGCTCTAGCTGCTTAAGCTAGCCCTTACCTAACTCAGCTTACGGTATTAGGATAAGGGTCACTTAGTAAGATCGCTTCGGTTGGTGTTTGGACGACCTGGAGTTAAACTTATCTAAACTGGCAAAACTTGATCCTGAATGTCGGAGCCTGTAGCGCGAGATTAAAAGACATAACTAAGCATGTAGATCCTCAAATAGAGGGCTGGCGGACGCGGGTTCGACTCCCGCCGCCTCCACCACACAACAAAAGCAGCCAATTGGCTGTTTTTTTTTGTGTGGAGGCGGCGGGAGGCGAACTTCACAAAGTGACGGTTCGACTAAAAGTGCAGGACAGCACTTTTGAATGCCGCAGGCAGCCCGAAGGGGAAAACTACAGGGATGTAGTTTTATACTCCCGCCGCATTTTACCAGTAAATTTCGATATACCAATGAAGACAGTAACTACTAATAAATTTTCAAATATTTAATGGTTGCTAACTCAAATTTTATAAGCACTGAGTGTGAAAACCACTGCAGTAATCTAACTCAATAATGCCAGTAGTATAAAATCCTTAATTTCAATCCTAAAAAATGATTTATTTATGAGATACAAACGCGTATTTTTCTGAATTCACTTTTTGAATATTCTAATTCAGTCTAAACTTGAAAAAAAACAATCAAATTAAATAAATAAGTTATTGTTTAATCTGTTAAAATAAAAATTCAAAAATTAAGTTATATTTATAGAGGGATAAATGAAGCAAAGACTAAACGACAATTCTAATATCACATCCAATTCAAAACAAATCGAAATACTAAAAAAACATTTTCCTCAATGTTTTGATAAACATGGGCAATTTATCAGCCATAAAATGCAAGAAATAGTGGGCGAAAGCGGGCTTGATTTAAGTAAAGAAAGTTATTCGCTTAATTGGTTGGGCAAGTCTTATGCAAGGTTGTTAGCCAATGAAAATCCGCTTACGTTTCTTAAAGAAGATAAGCAACACAATCAGCTAGATGCCAATAAAAAAAGCGAAAACCTGCTAATCAAGGGCGACAATCTTGAAGTGCTTAAGCATTTAACCAAAGCCTATAGCGAACAAATCAAAATGATTTATATTGATCCACCTTACAATACTGGCAGTGATGGATTTGTTTACAATGATGACAGAAAATTTACCATATCACAATTAAGTCAACTAGCAGGCATAGACCACGATGAAGCTAAGCGTATCTTAGAATTTACTGCCAGTAAGGCTAATTCACATTCAGCATGGTTGACCTTTATGTACCCCCGTTTGTATATAGCACGAGAATTGTTAAGAGATGATGGCGTTATATTTATCTCTATCGATGACAATGAAGTGGCACAATTGAAGATGCTTTGTGATGAAGTTTTTGGAGAGGAGAATTTCTTAGGGTTATTTATTGTTAATTCATCTCCAAGTGCAATTGACTATGGACATGTAGCTAAGACAAATGATTATGCGATGTTCTATTCTAAAAGTATTGAACTTACTAAAACATTTAATTTAGAAGAAAAAGATAAAAAATTTAAATATTCAGACCACTTAGGAGGGTACAATATTGCACCTTTGTATAATGGAAATGTTGCTTTTAACCCTGATACTCGTCCAAATTTATTTTATCCTTTTTATTTAAATCCCAATAAAAAAATAGAAGGTAACTTTTATGAAATTTCAACTGAAGAAAACAAAGAGTGGGTAAAAGTATACCCTGTTATTTCAAAAAAGGATGGTATACAGCGAGTCTGGAGGTGGGGTAAGCCAAAATCATCAAGAAATATTAATAAAGAGATTTTAGGGTATAGAAATAACACTGGCGAATTTAGAATTATTCAAAAAAACAGACTTAGTTCAAAAATGATAAGGTCGATATTGTCAGAAAACATATATTCGAGCCGTAGAGGAACTGCTGAAATTCAAAATCTTTTTGGAAAAAAAGTATTTTCATATCCTAAACCTTCAAATTTAATAAATACATTTACTCAAATTAGTTGCGATAATGATGATACTATCTTAGATTTCTTTGCTGGTTCTGGAACAACTGCACATGCTGTTATGCAACTTAATGCAAATGATAATGGGAACAGAAAACATATTAGTGTTCAATTACCTGAAAAAACCGATAAAAATTCTATAGCTTTCGATGAAGGTTACAAAACCATCTTTGATATTACCAAAGCCCGCATAGAAAAAGCAGCAATAAAGA